>CAZDFE010000135.1:0-3062 GCA_964504755.1 uncultured Candidatus Peribacteria bacterium | reverse complement strand
ATGGAATTCGTTCGATGATACTCACTAGGAGTGTTGCTACCGTTAAGCCAAATCCATGTCGCATGAAGTGAAGAGTAAATTCTGTCTTCTGACCCATAAGATGGGGAAGAAAAAATAATACCGGAAGATTTCCTATGATGGCTGCGATTTTTTCTTGATTGGAAATGGTTGGATTCTGGATATCCATATGTTCGAGAAATAAGGAATTATTCAGCTACTGGACTTTTTGGAGCGAGTTTTTCTGTTTTATTTCCGAGAGGTTTCTTGTCTTCTGATTTTCGAGCCTTGATCGATGTCTTGATCTCACCGAGAATGAACGCAAGAGCCTTGATCGAGTTGACATTACATGGAACGAAGTAGTCAGTCTTATCGATATCACCAGTAGAACCAAGAAGTGCGATCGTCATCACTTTTTGCGCACGAGCTTCAGTAAGAGCAAGGTCTTCATAGTGTCCATCAACCGTGATAACAATATCTGGAACTCGCTTCATATCCTTTACCCCCGCGTAGGCCATCTTGAGCTTTTCGAGCTCCTTCATCTTTACTGATTTTTCCTTCTTCGTGAGTCCTTCGAGCATCCCGTTTGCGAGAGATGTTTCGAGTTCATTATAGTATCCGATACGCTTTTTGATCGTCGAGAAATTCGTGAGAAGTCCTGGAACCCATTTTGAATTTACATAGTATTGTCCTGTTGCAGTAGCGAGAGCTTCTACGAGGTCTTTTGTTTGTACTTTTGTTCCGACAAAAAGAATAGATTTTCCTTTTGAAGTAAGGTCTTCGAGAAGTGCTTTTACTTCTGCGAGTTTTTCTGCGGTCTTATAGAGATCAAATACATGAACCCCATTCTGGATACCGTAGATATAGTCTCGCATTTTAGGAGACCAGTATTCACGCTTGTGTCCGATATGGACCGCGTTTTCGAGCATGCTCTTTACGAGAGTAGCGTTAGACATAGAAAATGATAATAAAAAAATAATCCTTACGGGATCAGTATTCAGATACGGAACCCTTAAATAAAGGGAGGAAGTATCCATGTAGCATAAAAATCCCAACTCAAAAATCTTATTCCGAAAAATGAGTCGGGGGTATTATATCGAAAAAATGATTAATGCAAGGTGGATTTCACTTTCCGTCGCACCTCTCATATTGGCTGAATCTCTAGATGAGGCCATCTTGGAACTGCCCGTTCAAATTCTACAGGAATTCATAATATTCGACTCAGTGGTAAGTCTAAATAAACACCAGTTTTATCTACAAAGGCATCTATCCTGTCATCTATAAATTGTACTTTTCATGGAATATATCCTAAACGAATGACATAATCCAAAATAGCCTTCATTTTTATACTTGCTTTCGGAACTACAATACGATTCATTCATCAGAAGCCATTTGCTAAAATTTTGGAAACTTGATGCTCATATTTTCCAGCGGTTAATATAACTTTTTCTTTTCTCTGATTTCAATCCATTCCTTCAAGTGCCAATCATACATTATCGAATATTGCATTGCCATCGGTATGATATCTACGAATATAGCCATCTAATTTATATCTTTCATTAATATAAGAATATACTGAATCCCCACGATGTTCTCGAAGTCAACCATCGAGTAATAATTCGGGTTCTCGTCATGTTAACACATCATCAAAATCAATAAAACGTAGAATGATATCATTACATATTGGTAGTTGACTGAGAATACGTATATATTGATATATTTCTTCTTGCGACAGATCAGGACATAATGATTTCATATCCTGAAACTGTGGAAACCGAAATCATCGAAATTGATCACTCGAAATTTTTACTCTCGTATGATGACCTCCTACTCTAGGAGTATCAAAAATATGTCATCCGTCAAATATACCATTGCCAGAGGTTGGTTCACTATTGCAGTACATGAATATTATTTAGTTATTTTGCTTTTCTGAAGCTTTCTCCAGAGCATGTATTTCCTCAGGATTTATTTGCATGTATTAATGAATAGTTGGTGTTTTTGGTTTTTCAGCAGATGGCGGACAGTAAGGAGGTTTTCATGGTGACATCTTTCCTTTCTCAATTTCTCCTATACGCAATCAAATCTCATACTGTAATCTTTCATTTTGTTCAGGAGGTTCATGTCATCAGATTATTGTAGGAGTATTTCAAACTACTCATATATCATCATCTTCATCTCAAATATTGAAAGAACAAATAGTCATACTCTTAAACGTTAAGAAATATAGATGTATAATATACGCTTCGTTATTTTGTCAATACTATTTATAGAAAAAATTATTTGTCTACTTTCCCTTTCATTAGGGCATATCGAAGTATGAAAATATAGTGTGGAACATCCTGTATGAAAAAATGGGAAAACAAGGTGAAAAAGGAACGAGGATTCCTCGGTTTTCATTTGCATTTTCGGGCTTTTTTATACAATCAATGCACTGTTTACTCATTTTCTACTATGTCCAACACTGAAAAATATGAAATCGTCATGGGTCTCGAAACCCACGTCCGTATCAAATCGAATACCAAAATGTTCTGTAGCTGTCAGAATGCGATCGAACTCGCCGACGAGCCGAATATCAATGTTTGTCCCGTATGTATGGCTTTTCCGGGTCAGCTTCCGACACTTTCTGCGGGAGTGATCGATCTCGCGGTTCGTGCGAGTCATGCGCTGCGATGTGAAGTACAGGAAGAGAGTATTTTCGATCGAAAGAGCTATTTTTATCCTGATCTTCCGATGGGGTACCAGATTACCCAGCTCTATCGTCCGATCGCGATGGGCGGGGAAGTGCGCACGATGATCCAGAACGAAGTAAAGACATTTCGTATTCATCATATGCATATCGAGAACGATGCTGGGAAACTCATCCACGTCAGTGGAAAAACCCTCTGTGACTACAATCGTGCTGGTTCTCCCCTCATGGAAATCGTGACCGAACCAGATTTCCGATCGAAGGCGGATGTGATCGGATACCTCGAAGAACTCCAGAAGCTCATGCGATGGTGTGGAGCGAGTGATGCCGATATGGAAAAAGGACAACTTCGCTGTGATGTGAATATCTCCGTTCGACT
>CAZDFE010000134.1:0-3063 GCA_964504755.1 uncultured Candidatus Peribacteria bacterium | reverse complement strand
AAATGTAGCAAGAAAAGCGAGTGGGAGGGTAATGGTTGCAAAAATAGAATCCCGAAAACCAACAAAGAGGTACATCGCCACGAACACCAGGACTAAAGTGATAATTGCTTCCTTAAAAAGTTCAGCATAATCATCACGGATAGTATCAGCAAGATCGGTCGCATACATATATCCGAGATTCTGGAACTCAGATTTCTCGAACATAGACTCGATTACTTTTTTTGCTCCATCGCTGGCTCAAAATATACTAGCAGAGTCGGTTTTATTGATTGTTATGCCCACATAGGGTCGTGACTGCATGCTACCAGTACCGTTGGATCCACTATCTCATACGATGAGTCGGTTGATGCTATCATCTTTGTAGTGTCGTTCGATTGTTACGAGGTCTCATACTCGCACCGAGGCACCATTCGATAGTGTAATAGGTATCTGGAGAAAATCGAGACTTTCTTTATTCTTTCCTTCGATACGAAAGTCATATTTTTTTTGTCCGATAGCGTAGTTTCCGATCGGTTGGTCTCTATTATAGGACTGGATCACTCCTGATATTTGTGCGAGAGTAATTCCGAGTGTTTCGAGTTTTGAACGATCAGCGATGAGTCGTACCTCATAGGTTGAATTATTACCTCATCCCGCATCGATCGGGCGTCCTCCTCATCCTGCAGAAAGATCAACCGTGTCGACTCACTTTACTCACTCGATCGCTCGTTGGAGCTCGATCGCTCGAGCATACAGAAATGCCCTGCTCGGTTCTCCACTTTTTGCATAGATGTAGGTCGAGAAAGCACGATTGGTATCGGTTTCTATTTCGGTAATACTGGGGGATTTTGCGTCTGATGGAAGGGCAACACGTCCTATTTTATTTCTAACATCATTCATGACTTCCTTCGTGTCAGCATCAGTTCGAAGGGTGAGTACGAGGCTGGATATCCCAAGGGATGATGTCGACTGAATCTTATCGATGCCAGAGATATCCTTGACTTCTTTATATATTTTATCAGAAATCAGAGTATCCATATCGATCGGACTCGTTCCAGGATAGCTGGTAACAATAGAAATCATTCCGAGTTTTATTGCTGGACTCGATTCTTTTGGGATATTTACTGCTGCCAAAATCCCCATTACCACCAAGGTGATGATAATGAGGTAGGAGATTCGATATTGATTGACCCAGAAACCGAAAAATCATGATGTAAATCGAGACTGGAGTTCTTCTTTTCTTGTTTGGTTCATGGTGCTATGGGTAATAGGGCAATATAATTATTTGATGATGACGAGTGTATTTTTAGACGCATCAAAATTCGAAAGATTCGTGAGAATAATGGTATCAGTTGGATTGAGGGTATCAAGAATTTCTATATTACTCGATTCTGCCCTTCCGAGACGTACTGTTTTTTTCTCGATTGTTCCTGACTGGGCGAGTATGTTGATTTCTCATTCTCCTTCAGCAATAATATTAACCGAATCAATAGGGAGAATTATTTTTTCTTGCGCTTTATTTCCTCGAGTAAGAAAAGTTATACTTACATTTTTTCCGATATATTTGTCTGCCCCTAAAACATTGATACGTACGGTAGAAAGAAGGTTCGAGTTCGATACGGCTGATACGGCACTTACGATACCACTGAGAGTTTTTCCTTCCACTTGAACCGCGAGGGAATCTCCTACTGATAGTCCACTCGAAATTCCTGGATCAATATCGAGTACGATCTGTGGCTGCTTTCCTGCGAATTCGATAATGGGAGCTCCTGCATTTATACTCTGTCAAACGCTTGCAATAACGCGGGTAACAACCCCTTCCACGGGTGCGGATACTGAGAGTTTTGCATAGTCACGTCGGGCTTGATCAAGACTGAGTGATGTGCTTTTTCGGCTCGCTTCGAGCTGAGCAATCGTGGCATCACGAAGATTCATGGCCGTGTCATAAGCGGTTTTTGCTTGACTCATATTGAGTTTTGCACTTTCTACCTTGTCTTTAAAGTCAATGCGAGTACTTTCATAGGTTACCTTGAGATCATTCGATCCATTGATGATCGCGAGTTCTGCAGGTGTGAGTTCTCGTGTGAGGCTCGCGAGAGCGAGTTCTGTAGCAGTGTCTGTATTTTTATAATTTCGAAAAAAGTTCTGTGTTTGTGATTTCCATGCATTATACTGAGCTTCGCCTGCTTGAATCTGGGATTTATTTGCATTCCAGGTAGCGACCCATCCATCTTGCATAGGCTGAGACAATCCAGCACCGATAACATTATTCTGGAGCATGTAGATCATAGCATCCCCATAGAGCTGAGCGACTCGATATCCATCGGTGATAGTATCGAGATCGGCTTGGAGATTTTTTGTATCGAGTGATGTATTTTTTTCTTTTTTGGCCCGCAGGCTTCCTCTGGTTGCATAGGCTTTTCCCCAGGCTTCCTCTGCGAGAGATCGACTATTACCAACACGAGCTCCGAGATAGTCCTCCCAGGCATCATTAGCATATTCGAATGTAGAAGAAGCTCCTATAATCTTGTCGCCATCATAGAGGGATTGGGTCATGATCCTATCGAGGTCAGCGAGATAGGTTTTATAGTTTTCATTATAGCTATCCAATGTTTTTGCATTCGTATTTACGGTTGTTGCATAGGCAATTGCATTTTTCGAAGTGAGTGTTTCGTATGATTGCTGAGCACGCTCATAGGCAATTTTTGCATTTTGAACGCTTTGATCGAGATTGATCTTTGTGGTAGCTATGGAAGTATCTTGAACTGAGAGAGCATTTTCTGCTTGAGCCAGTCGGATATCAAAATTATTGACGGTATCTTTGAGTACGGCGATGGTTGTGCCAGCATTCACTCGTTGTCATTCTTTCACGAGGATTTTTCCGATTTCTCCAGCACCTTGACTAGTGAGAGTGAGTGTAGAACTTGCAGTAATTCGCCCAGTCTTTTCTACAAAAGAAACTTCAGATGCATTTTTTACGGTAAGCACCTTCGCTTCAAATGGAGTCTTTATGGCTCCAGTAGATCATGAGTTGGTAGGTATGGTTTCTCATGGAGATGAAGAACAACTCGATAAGAGTATGAG
>CAZDFE010000133.1:0-3077 GCA_964504755.1 uncultured Candidatus Peribacteria bacterium | reverse complement strand
ACAATGAACACTGTTATGTACATACTTTGATTTACTGACCCCTGAAGAAGTAATAAGCTTAGAAAATACTAAACAATAACTCCTTCAGAGTAAACATAAAAGTCCTGTACAACGCTATCTCGAAGGGGTATTAGAAATACCAATTTATGATTTGATAGTGCGGTAGGTTAGATAACTCTCAAAGAATATCCTTATCATTTTTTTACGTAACTAGAATCTAACTATATTTCTCTAAAGCGCTGAATTACGAACTATTGACATTCTATTTATTAGATATACAATGTTTTTATTCTAACTAGTACGTCAGGTATAGGACAAATAATCTCCTATATCCTGAAACCGAACGAAAGATATGCACCTTAACACACTTGAAAGGAAATTTTGATGGGAAAGAAAACTAAAACACTTTCCCTTGTCTTGGTGCCCGTGCTGCTTGTAGCATGTGGCACAGATATCCCAGATCAACAAAGGGATGTCTATACCAAGTTCGAGGACTGTATGGCGGACTGGGGGAAACCCGAGCTGTGCCAACAAATGCAAGAGGCTGATGCGCAACAATTCGCTCAGAATACGACTGGCGTATCTGGTGGTGGAGGCTCTCATGTGATTTTTTGGGGACCCTCTTACTATCCAGGCGATCGTGCCGTTTCCTACAATGGTCAAACCTATGCTCCGACTAGTAATCGGGCAATGTCGCGACCATTTGCTGTCACATCAACCGCATCACCAAGTGCTCGTTCCTCGCCTGCAACTGCTCGTGCAACTTCGGTTTCACGCGGTGGCTTTGGGTCAGCAGGGGCACATGCTGGCGGTTCATCAGGAGGTTAACCATGTTACGAAAAACATTCAAAGCACGTCCTGACTGGATGGAGCGTTGCAAAGCAGTCGGTTTCGACTACTACAACCTCCCATCCAGCGATGGATCGGATTACTGGAGCGATGAGGTTGGTTACGAATTCACTCTTGCTCAGGTGGACCATCTCGATGATTCCACCAACGAGCTCCATGCCATGTGCATGGAAGTGGTTCGTGATTTGATTGCACGAGGTGACTATCATCCCGCCTATGGTTTCAGTGAAGGGATAAAATCCTTGATCGAAAAGTCGTGGAATCGCGGTGACAAGCACCTCTATGGTCGGTTTGATCTAGCATACGATGGGCAATCCATCAAAATGCTGGAATACAACGCAGATACACCAACCAGTTTGCTGGAGGCCTCTGTAGTGCAGTGGAATTGGGTCGAGGAAGTGAAAGGAATTCCCAACCGAGACCAGTTCAACAGCATCCATGAGAAGCTCATTGAGCAGTGGAAGGTGGTTGGTCAGTCAATCGCCATGATGCCTCGTATCCACTTCGTTGGTCATGAAGATGCTGGCCGTGAGGACTGGGGCAACCTAGAATATCTCATGGATACTGCAGTTCAGGCAGGTATCGATGCAACCGAACTCACAACCGCACAAGTCGGTTGGGATGGCTCAGGTTTTGTCGATCTTGATGGTAAACCCATGATAGGCTGTTTCAAACTGTATCCCTGGGAACATATGGTAGCTGACCAGTTCGGTCAAAATGTGACTCAGGCAAGTACTCGCTGGATCGAGCCGCCATGGAAGATGCTCTTATCGAACAAGGCACTCCTCCCGATTCTCTGGGAAAAGCATAAGGGCCACCCCCTGCTTCTTCCGGCATTTCACGTGCGTCATCGTCATACAATCCACGATACGCCAACCCTCGCACGCGAGGGAGCAAACGTGACCATGATCGAAAATGGCGAACAAATCCAGCTCTCGGGCTCGGACTTCAATACCGAGTATGACAAGAGTGGTTATGTCATCCAGCAATGGGTTGACCTACCGCTTATCGAAGGCTTTCGTCCCATCATCGGGTCGTGGGTCATCGGCGATCAAGCTGCGGGTATTGGTATTCGTGAAGACTACAACGTCGTCACGGGCAACGACTCACATTTTCTTCCTCACTACTTTGTGGAGTAACCATGAAATACATCACTCTCGCCTCGGTAGGAAACTACCTGATTTACGCAGTACTCGGCATCCTTCTCCTTACTATCTTCACTCGGCTCTACATATGGTTCACCCCGTATAACGAGCTGGATGAGATGCGAAAAGGGAAAAAAGCACCAGCATTCGCTCTTGGTGGTGCCATGCTCGGGTTCACTTTTCCGATCATGTCAATGGCGATCTATGGTGTCAACGCCATAGATTTTCTGATCTGGTCGGCTGTTGGTGGACTCGTTCAAGCAACACTGTTCAAGATTCTGTATCGGATTATCCCAATGGATCTTGACACAGACAATCAAGCGATTGGTATTTTCTATGCATTTGTCGCCATTTGCGTCGGCCTTATCAACTCTGTTTCTCTCATTCCGAGCTAAGGAGGCTCAAAATTATGAGAAAACTCTCTGCATGGCTCATTGTGAGCCTTACGGTATTTTCACTCACTGGCTGCGGATATAACAATATCCAGGCCTTGGATGAAGGTGTGAATGCTGCACATGCACAGGTCCTCTCGGTATACAAAAAACGGGCGGATTTGATTCCCAACATCGTGGAAGTCGTCAAGGCTGAAGCGAATTTCGAGAAGTCCACTCTCGAGGCTGTTGTCAGTGCTCGGGCAAAGGCTACGCAAGTAGCTCTACCCGAAAATGCAACTCCAGAACAGGTAAATACCTTCATGGATGCTCAGAAGGAGCTCGGCAGTGGGCTCGGGCGATTGCTCGCAGTTTCGGAAAATTATCCGAATCTGAAGAGCAATGCAGGCTTCACTGATTTGCGAAAGCAACTCAGTGAGGTCGAAGCACAAGCCACGGCTGCTCGGAACAAATATATCCGCAGTATCCGCGACTACAACATCGTTGTTCGCAACTGGTGGAATTGGATTGGTGTCGCACTCTCGGGTGCAAAAGTCAAACCACAAGTCCAGTTCGAGGACGAAGCAACCATCAAGAAATCTCCTCAAGTGAAGTTTTAGCACATGTTTGTGATGGCTCGTATAAAATTATGCGGTGCCTACAAACTTATCCCGAAAGGGATCACCATTTTATGGCTGGACCCTTTTTTCTT
>CAZDFE010000132.1:0-3094 GCA_964504755.1 uncultured Candidatus Peribacteria bacterium | reverse complement strand
ATCTCACGGGTACGCGCATTGACCAATTTTATCAGGATTTACAAGAAAAATTTTCCCATTTTGATCGTATTGTCATTATTTCGCCGGATCATTTTTGATGATTGCGACAATCGATCGAAACGTCACCTTCTGGCATCTGAGTCATATGCTATCTAGGTACCTGTGTAAAAAATCTTGCCTTTCCATCCCATTTTCCACCTTCTGATGCTTCGGGTATTTTTTCACATTCTGGATTTACGAATGAGCATGGAATCGGTGAACACATTCGTCGAATCGCACATTTTTTCCCAGATACTCCAGTAACACCTCTTATACTTCGTCGAAAACTTTCTGTATGAAACGAAGAAGAAAAACTCGCAGAACAAATAGCTCAACTTCCAGAAGAACGGATTCTTGTTATTGCTTCTGTTGATTTTTCTCATCATGTTCGAGAGGATGTTGCTGAATTTCATGACCAAAAAAGTATCGACGTGCTGAATATGGGATCGTGAGCAGATTTTGATGATATAGAAGTGGATTGTCGGAACTGTCTCGCTACCGCAAAATCCATAGCAACCCTCTGGAAATACCAATTCTTTCATCTTCTCGAAAGAACGAGTGTAGAAATGCTTTTTGGATCAGGTGCTGGTATCGAAAATACTTCACATATTTTCTGAGAATTTACATCATCTGGAAATGATGAACCAGAAGGCATATTTTTATTTGCATGAGATACGCATTGGGCACGTGGATTTCCGTATTTGGAATCCAAAATGCAAAATTATCGATCCCAATCACTTCGAATATTTTATCAGAAATATGATCCTCATAATGATCTTATTACGAAATATCATCGAATATTATCAGGATTTGATGATGTTATTGTGAATTGGGAATCATGATTGGCAGAATCATGAAATTGTCTCAAAAGTGGAAAAATGACACAAATGGTAACTGATTCTAGCGTGATTCCATACTTTCATTCTCTTGGGGTGACACTCGCAAATGTCGCCAACAATCATTCGCATGATTGTGGAAAAAAAGAGTTTGAATCCAGTATTTCCGGATTTCTGTCTGGTAGCATTATTCCTTTTGGATATGAACATATTGCTTTTCGAAATATACGAGGTATTCACTTTGCATTTCTTGGGATCAATCTCATAGAAGAAAAGGAGAACCTTGATCAGGTGTATACGACTATTCGTACGCTTACCGCAAGCGGGAATGTAGTTATTGTGAATATCCATTTTGGCACGGAATATGTAGCAGGACATACTGAAAAACAAACCAAAATTACTCATGCATTGGTTGATGCTGGGGCTCGTCTGGTTGCATGACACCATTCGCATGTGGTATGAGATAATGAAGTTTATAAAGATGTTCCTATTTATTATTCACTTGGAAACTTTGTGTTCGATCAGCCTTTTCCAGAAACACTTCGTGGTATACTCCTGCTTTGTTCGGTAAATTCTAGGCATACAAAATGTCGAACGGTGGATATATTTCATAATCCTTGAACCTATATGCTCTCATTTTCTCATTCATAAGACAAAAAATATTCTCCGTCCTTTCCTTGCATTTCACCTCTTTTTTTATAAGATGTCATCGTTTTTCTATATTTAACTATTATGGCTTTTGCTATCGATCGTGTAGACGCCGCGAAACGTCTCGGGGTCTCTACTCGCACTATTGACCGACACATACAAGCAGGGCGCATTCGCACTCGTCGTATCGGGAAAAAAATGTTTCTCGAAGAGGATGATGTGGAAGAGGTTCGCCTCTCTGATCCTTCTCGTCGGGAAGAAGATTATATCGTGATTATGGATGAAAAAATGGATGATACAGAAATTCCTCTTGAGGGTGAAATAATCGATGGGAACAATCGGCAGGTGATATCTCATCAGAATCAGATGTTCCCAGAATTTCTGCGTCTCTATGATGAGGCAGTTGCAAATATTGCAAAAAAAGATGAAATTATTCAGGATCTTTCCTATCGTCTCGGAAAGAGTGAAACGGAACTCAAAAATTCGATCCCACTCGTCGAATACAAGAAAACTTCATTTCTGCTCGAGAGTGCGAAATCAAAGAGTGATTCTGATGCGGAAACGCTTTCTACGAAGGTACAAGTTCTCGAGAAAGAAATCTCGAAGCGAAATTCTATGATTCTCTGAATTACCATTCTTTTCGTTCTTGTCATTGCCTTTAGTCTCGTTTATATATTTTCTACGAAACTCGCACTTCTTTAGTCGAGTTTTTTATTGTAACCTTATTTTTCTATGAAGCAGTATCATACTCCCAAGCGTATCCTTCTCAAGCTCTCTGGTGAAGCACTTCAGTGAGAACAGTGATATGGGATTGACCCCAGTTTTCTCGCATTTCTCGCAAAAAAAATCGTGCACCTCGTCCAGAAAGAATCACTCGAGATTGTGATCGTCATTGGTGGTGGAAATATTTTTCGTGGGATCGAGCTCGAAGCGGGTGGATTTGATCGAGTAACGGGAGACTATATGGGAATGATGGGAACGATCATAAATGGTCTTGCGGTTGGTGAGGCGATCGAGAATCAGGGAGTTGATGTTCGAGTGATGAGTGCTATACCGACGCAACGAGTGGCTGAGGATTTTATCCGTCGACGAGCACTTCGGCATATTGAGAAGGGAAGAGTGGTTATCTGCGTATGAGGATCGGGAAACCCTTACTTTACGACTGATTCCTGTGCTGTACTGAGGGCTCTTGAGCTCGGTTGTGATGTGGTAGTAAAGGCTACAAAAGTCGATGGCATCTATGATAAGGATCCAAAAAAGCATGCGGATGCAGTTCGTCATGAGACACTCCATCTCCATGAGGTATTACATCGTGATATTCGTGTCATGGATCAGTCAGCCATTGCCCTCGCCAATGATGAAGGAATGCCCATCTATGTCTGTAAGATTGAGGATATCGATAAGCTTGCCACAGAAGATATTATCGGAACATTTGTTCATAAAAAGTAATCAGTATAACTACCCTATAAAAAATTCCCTTCTGCAATGTGAAGGGAATTTTTGATTTTTACAGGGAGTCATGAACCTCATATATTTTTTTCTTACTTTGTTGGGTTCCATCAGTATAGATA
>CAZDFE010000131.1:0-3112 GCA_964504755.1 uncultured Candidatus Peribacteria bacterium | reverse complement strand
CGTTGGTACGGGTATGGAACGAATTATCGGAGAAGGATCAGGATATGTGGTGAAGGCAGAAGATTCAGGAGAAGTGATCGGTGTGGATGCGAAGCATATTTCGATCCTCTATGATAATGGAAAGAAAGTAACCTACCCACTTCGTACGTTCGAGCGTTCGAATCACGACATGCTCATCCATCAGTGGGCTCGTGTTTCTACGGGGGAACGATTCGAAGCAGGAAAGATTCTTGCGGATGGTCAGGCAATCGATAACGGAGAACTTGCGGTCGGACGAAATCTGAAAGTGGCGTATATGCCATGGGAAGGATATAACTATGAAGATGCGATCATCATTTCGGAACACCTCATGCAGGATGACTACTATACGTCGATCCATATCAATGAATACATCATGGATGTTCGTGAAACGAAACTCGGCCCTGAGCAAACGACGAATGATATTCCGAATGTGAGTCAAGTGAAACTCAAAGACCTCGATATCGATGGTATCGTCCGTATCGGTGCGTACGTTCGTGCGGGTGATATTCTCGTCGGAAAAGTAACACCAAAGGGAGAAGTCGAACTTTCTCCAGAAGAACGCCTTCTTCGAGCGATCTTCGGTGATAAGTCAAAGGATGTGAAGGACTCTTCTCTCATCCTTCCAGCGGGTTCTGGTGGTAAGGTTATCGGAGTACATACGCTTCGTCGTGAAGATGGAGACAATCTCCCAACTGGAGTATTCAAGCAGGTAAAAGTCTACGTTGCACAAACTCGAAAGATCGAAGTCGGGGATAAGATGGCAGGACGACACGGAAATAAGGGTATCGTTTCTCGCATTGTTCCTGTAGAAGATATGCCATTCATGGAAGATGGAACGCCAGTTGATATCATCCTGAATCCACTCGGTGTTATCTCTCGTATGAACATCGGACAAATCCTCGAAACCCACCTCGGTGGTGCTGCGGAAAAACTCGGAATCAAGGTAGCCACTCCAATTCTAAATGGAGTTAGTACCGATCAGATCGGAGCTCTCATGGAACAAGCAGGAATCCCATCGGATGGAAAGGTACAACTCTATAATGGAAAAACAGGTGAACCGTTTAAGGAAAAAACTATGGTGGGAGTGAAGTATATGCTCAAGCTCCATCACCTCGTCGAAGATAAGATCCATGCTCGTAGTGTTGGTCCATACTCGATGGTGACACAACAGCCACTCGGAGGGAAGGCTCAGAATGGTGGTCAGCGTCTCGGAGAAATGGAAGTATGGGCACTCGAAGGGTATGGTGCTGCCAATATCCTTCAGGAAATGCTTACCGTGAAATCAGATGATATCAACGGTCGTACTCAGCTCTACGAAGCAGTCGTAAAGGGAAAAAAGATTCGTCGACCAAATGTTCCAGAATCATTCAACGTTCTCCTCAGAGAACTTCAAGCCCTCAATCTCAATATCGATCTTCTGAATGAAGATGAAGTGCATGCACTCGAAGCCGAGATGAAGGAACGATTCGAAGAGCTCGAAAAACTCGAAGGTCAGTTCGATGTGGAAGTAGATATTCCAGATGCGGATCGTGTATCTGAGGATGCTCCCGTGACGACGAGTCTTCCAGAAGATGATAAAGAATAAAAGAATTTACATCCTGCCACTCCTCTATATGGTCTTATCCAAGAGAAAGAGAAAAGCTATTTTCTCTCATGAACTCTTCACGTTCGGTGATATGGAGGGAAGTGGATATGGTTTATTGCCAAATTCTAATCCCTAAAACCCCTACCATTTATGTTTCCAATGACAAAAGATCTTGAAAATTTTCTCAATGACAAGATCACCGACTACTCCCAAATCGGAAAGCATGCGGGACGACGCGATATCACGGTCGGAAAAAGTCTCGATAACCTCGCGGCGATTTCCGTCGGACTCGCTTCGAAAGAAGATGTTCGCGCTCTTTCTTACGGAGAAGTACTTATTTCTGAGACGATTAATTATCGTACCCAGCGTCCAGAACGAGGAGGACTCTTCTGTGAACAGATTTTTGGTCCACGAAAAAACTACGAATGTGCGTGTGGAAAATACAAACGCATTCGCTATAAGGGAGTTATCTGTGAGCGATGTGGTGTAGAAGTGACAACGAGCCAGGTTCGCCGTCAGCGCACCGGTCATATCGAACTCGCAGCACCCGTGGCTCATATCTGGTACCTGAAGTCAGTTCCATCTCGTACCGGACTTCTTCTCGATATTTCTGTAAAAAAACTCGAACAGGTCGTGTACTTTGCTTCGTATATCGTTACTGATGTATTCGAAGATAAGCGTGAAGAGGCGATTAAGGAACTCGAACATGCGTACAAAAATCAGAAGGTAACCCTTCAGAAAGAAGTACAGCAAACCGTTGGGGAACTTACACTTCAACTCGAAGAAAAGAAGATTTCGAAAAAAGAATTCCACGAACTCGAAACGATGCATACACGTCGTATCGATGAACTCGATACGGAGTATGCGAAACTTCGTGATCTCCTGAAGGCTCTTGCGGTTGGAGAAGTGGTGGGAGAACTCGATTATCGTATTGTCTACGATAAATTTCCTCACGTCTTCAAGGGGGGAACCGGTGCAGAGTACCTCAAGATGCTTCTCGAACGTATCGATCTCAAGGCATTTATTGCTGAACATCAGGATGAGCTCAAGACGGCCCCAAAATCAAAGCAAAAAAAGATTCTTCAGAAGCTCAAGCTTGCATCATCCCTCTTTAAGAGTGGACAACGCCCAGAGAATTTTATCCTGGGAGCCCTTCAGATTCTTCCTCCAGACCTTCGTCCGATGATCCAGCTCGATGGTGGACGTTTTGCATCATCTGATCTCAATGACCTCTATCGTCGCGTGATCAATCGTAACAATCGTCTGCGAAAGCTTTCTGAGCTGGGAGCTCCAGAAGTAATTCTCAAAAATGAGAAACGCATGCTTCAGGAAGCGGTTGATATGCTCCTGAATGGAGATGTTCGCTCGAACCGTCCTGGATATACGACGGCGACGAAGAAAAAATTAAAATCTCTTGCAGATATCCTGAAGGGAAAACAAGGACGATTCCGCCAGAATCTCCTCGGTAAACGTGTGGACTACTCTGGTCGTTCCGTTATCGTCGTT
>CAZDFE010000130.1:1720-3142 GCA_964504755.1 uncultured Candidatus Peribacteria bacterium | reverse complement strand
TTCTAGAGCGGTGAGAGCTTCGGTAGAAACTTTTCCAGAAAGGGAATTGATCCTGTTTTCTGATCCATTTTGCCCCATGCCACGCATCATGTGATGCATTCCAGTATTTGCATTTCCAGTAGTTCCAGAAGCCGCATATATCGAGCTTCCGATGATAGCAGATCCGGCAATTGCGATGGTAGCAAGGCCAATCAATAGAGTCTTTTTCATAATAATATAAGGTAAAAATATAGAGTGATACATATTGGCGCGCGCATATATGTAGGTGTAATCCCATGATCGATCGAGAAGCACAAACGGTAGAATAGAGTTTGGTTCATGGCTTATTCTCTGAAATATTTCATGAGTACGTGAGGAGTATATCGAATCGTATTTAAGAGAAGTTGAAAAAATATGGCTCAGATAGGTTATATGAAATTGCAAAAATATATAGTAATAATTTGCAAAAATATATAGCTTGATTATACTTTCAATCATATGAAAAATGAGATATCAGTTCCTGACATTTTTGTAAAAAAAATCACACAGAAAATGTGAAAAATCCTCTCAAAGGAAGATATTTTTGATATTTGGCTCGCATCGGGTGGTTCGAAACAGCGTATCGCTTATGCTATGAGTATTCTCACGAATCGAGAACTGATTTTCCCGATCATTCGGGGGTTTTATGGTATTGGGAATATTTCTGAGGATGAGCTGGATCAGCGATATTGGGATATTGTTTCTCAGATGGCCAAGCATATGAGTCCAGCGGGATATCTGATTGCTTCGGAAAAATCGCTCGAGCTCCATATGCAGAATTTCTCGATCCCAGAAACCCTTATCATCTATACGCGTGATGTGAGTGCTCGTGTTCGTATTTTTGGTGGTCGAGAAATCCATTTTCGAACGCTCCATTCGGGTGAAAAAACAAAGAAAATCAATCTGTTTCGTATTTTTCAAGCATCTCGAGAGAGTGTTTTTTTTGGAAATATTTCTCTTTCTGTCATTTCTCGAGAGGCCAGTCTTCTCGATGCACTCTCACTTCGGCAGCATGATGCGGGCATCGAAGAGGGAAGTGTGCTTCGGTTTTTGCGTCAGCACGAAAAAAAGCTCAGAAAAGAAATTTTTTCTGAGCTCGTGAAGTATCGCTATATCCGTGCGGTGAATCGTCTGAGGCAGATCGCGCGTGATAATGGATATGAGAATCTTTATGAGATGACGAAAGAGTTAATTCGATACGTAGGCGGTGGGTGTTTCTTGAGAATGTAGGATATTACTTACATATGCTTGAATCTTTGCTCCAATTGTCAGTGTAAGTGGAAGTTTTCCTTCTTTTCCATTTACTAGTATTCGAGTAAAGTTTTTTCCGTTTACGACTAAATGTGTGATAGTTCTGTATTTTTCAACAGAAAGTACGACTTCTCCGCTTTTATCAGCATGCAG
>CAZDFE010000130.1:0-1710 GCA_964504755.1 uncultured Candidatus Peribacteria bacterium | reverse complement strand
ATACCGTGAGAGTAGCTTTGTTTGGCATTTTTTATTTTTAATGAGGAAAGCATTATTATAAAAATTTTTCTCTGTCAAAATATTTTTTTGTATTTCTCTCTTTTTTCCGTATTGTACGCGTATGAAACTCCAAAAATATCTCTCCCAATCCTGAGTCTGTTCGCGCCGAAAGGCGGAAGAATATATCGAACAAGGTCTCATCACCGTGAATGGCATCGTCGCACATATTGGCCAAGTCATTGATCCTGATGAGGACGAAGTGAAATTTTCTGATAAGATCGTGACTGATCAGGAAAATCTCGTGTATTATGTGTTCAATAAGCCACGTGGCATTGTCACGACTTGTCTTTCTGGGAATCCTGAAGAACAGGGGATTCTCGATATTGTCCAGTTTCCTGAACGTGTTTTCCCGATCGGACGCCTCGATAAAGAAACAACGGGACTCATCATCCTCACGAATGATGGGCGACTTTCGAACTACCTGATGCATCCACGCTATGAGCATGAGAAAGAATATGTGGTTGAAGTATACGGAAAAATCGATGACGAAGCGCTCGAACGGATGCGAAATGGTGTCAAAATCGAACTCAAGGATAATGGTTCTCGAACTCGTATTATCCGTCGGATCGATGGGAAAGATACGGTTATCACGAAAAAATATACCACGAAGCCATGTGAGATTGTCCGACTCTCATCTTCGAAATTTTCGATCACGATCCGAGAAGGGAAGAATCGTCAGATTCGTCGAATGGTCGATGTGGTTGGCTATGATGTCAAAAAACTCAAACGTATCCGTGTAGAAAATATTCTTCTCGGGGACCTCGAAGAAGGGCAGTGGAGAAGGTTTACGGAGAGTGAAAAATCAGGTTTATCTAGAGCAATTTTAGCTTAGGAAATTTTCCGATTCTGTATTAACATATTGTGATTTAGATTCATTTTGTCACGGAATTTATAGAATTTCGTCTTAGGAGATGTCTATTTTCTAACTTTTTATCAAAGTATGACACAGAATAATATTGTGGCCGCATTCGTTCTCGGCATTGCGGTTGTAGTTGGGAGTTACTTTCTTGCGAATAAGCAGATTACCACTATTAATAACCTTCCGAGTAGTGGTGCGATCGAAGTTTCTGCTGAAGGTCGAGTCAATGTGGCACCCGATATGGTCCAAGTAAATCTTACTGTTCAACAACGTGCTCAGAGTTCCAAGGAGGCATATACGAAAATTAATGTTGGAGTAACTGAACTTCGGAAGGTGCTAAAGGAGTCAGGAGTACTAGATACAGATATTCAGACAACGAGTATCTACATGAATCCAGAGTATAACTATGATAATGGAAAACAGATTCCCAATGGATTTTCTGCCTCACACACTATGACTATCAAGGTACGTAAGTTTGAAAGTGTAAATACGATCCTCGATGGAGTGGTGGCAATCGAAGGAGTTCAGATTCAAGGAGTGAGTTATGATCTTTCTGATAAGGAAAAAGTCTATTCTGAAGCTCGTAAAATGGCTCTCGAAAAGGCTCGTCAAAAAGCGGATGAACTCGCAAAAACTTCATGAGTTACTCTCAAAAAGGTTCATAGTATTAGTGAAGGAACCTCCATTCCTAACTATCCTCTCTATCAAAATGTTCGAGCTATGGATGTCGCAAATGTTGGCACAAGTAGTTCCACTACTTCCGTTGCTCCTGGTATGCTCGAATATAGCAT
>CAZDFE010000129.1:2146-3147 GCA_964504755.1 uncultured Candidatus Peribacteria bacterium | reverse complement strand
GAACTGCTTGGGATTGATTTGCTTTCGTCCCAGGGAGTGATATAACTCTAATTTTTTCTCAAGTAAGAGTTACTTGATATCCAGCCAGATGAAGTCTTTGTATTAGAAAAAAACCAAGCATCCCTCTCGCTGCTTCTCGCTGTGAGGGGTTAAGTTTTTCAAAACCTGATACAATTGTTTCTACTCTCGAGGCAGTAGCGGCCATATGTTCAATCTCCAAATCAGTGAGTATAGAAAATTCTCTACCAACTTCACTTCGTATAGTTTCAAGCGATGAAGAATCTTTAGTTACATCTGTTTTTGCAGCACCGAGTTCAGCCCCTGTTTTTGCAGATATTGCCTTAGATTCATCATTAAGAATTCTTCTCTTTTTTTCTATCAATGTTTCCCACTCAATAAAAAACGATTCTAGTGATGCATTTGTACTTGGTCTATCTCGGCGTTCTGTTGCTATAAAAGCCTGAGCATCAAAGATTTCTTTTTGAGATGGGGTATTCCCATCTTTCATTTTTTGAATTTGCTCTTGAACCGTTGCTAAATTCGCCATACAATAACGATTAAAAAATATATTTCCTTCCCACCCTACCATATTCACGATGATTTTGCAAATATGAACGGGCGTTTTTCGGGAATTTTCCTGCGAATTGTAAGAAATTTTCCTCAGAAATCAAATTATTCGATTCATTTTCTATAAGTCAATATATAGCATTTTTCGAGACGAAAAAGCTCTCTCTTTTTGAGTTGAGGCCTTCATTTCGCGGGGGAACTTTTTTTTGACATTCCCCCCTTTTTTCATATCATGGCCACGAAATTTAGGATATGTATCGAAATATTTCAAGATTCTGCAAGTATCTCATATCTTGCTCCTTCCCAAAAATAAGCGAATTCCTTCATTTAATTTATAATTTATTTTTTTCTTATGGCGATTTCAAAAGATCTCCGAAATATCCGAAACTTCGGTATCTGTGCGCATATCGATGCGGGAAAGACGACTACGTCTG
>CAZDFE010000129.1:0-2136 GCA_964504755.1 uncultured Candidatus Peribacteria bacterium | reverse complement strand
CACGATGGTGGAGCAACTATGGACTGGATGGAGCAGGAGAAGGAACGTGGTATTACGATCACTTCGGCAGCGACAACGACTTCATGGAAGGGAATCCAACTCAATCTGATCGATACTCCTGGTCACGTTGACTTTACGATCGAAGTAGAGCGTTCTATGCGTGTTCTCGATGGTGCGGTAGCAGTATTCGATGCATCACAGGGGGTAGAACCACAGTCAGAAACCGTATGGAAGCAAGCGGATAAGTATGGAGTTCCTCGTATCGCCTTCGCAAATAAGATGGATAAAACCGGTGGAAACTTCATGATGACCTACGAGTCGATCATCAAGCGTCTTGCTGGAAATAAGGTCGTTCCGATCCAGCTTCCGATCGGTCAGGAAAATGAGTTCTCTGGAATCATCAACCTCATCAATATGAAGGCATACCGATTCGAAGGAGCCATGGGAGAAAAAGTGATCGAAATGGATATCCCAGCAGATATGCTCGAGGAAGCTCAGGAATGGCATGATAAGCTCGTCGAGCGTGCGGCGGAGCAGGATGATGATCTCATGAATAAGTTCTTCGAAGAGGGAACTCTCACAGAAGCGGAAGTGAAGCAAGGAATCCGAAAGGGGGTTATTGCTGATGCACTCTACCCACTTCTTTGTGGTTCTGCACTCATGAACAAGGGAGTACAGCTCGTGCTCGATGCGGTGGTAGACTTTCTTCCATCTCCACTCGATATCAATGATGGAACTATCACTGGTACTGACGTTGACGATCACGAAAAGGAAATCGTTCTCAAGCAGGATCCAAATGAAGCACTCGGGGCTATCGCGTTTAAGATCATGACGGATCCGTTCGTTGGACGTATTACCTTCGTTCGTGTCTATGCGGGTACTCTGAAGTCAGGTTCTTACGTACTGAACTCCGTTGCTGGAGAAAAAGAACGTATCGGACGTCTCCTCCAGATGCATGCGAACAACCGTACCGAAATCGAAGAAATCCCAGCAGGAAATATCGGTGCCGTTATCGGTCTCAAGTATACAAAAACGGGAGACACCCTCTGTGATGAAAATAAGCCAGTGGTGCTCGAACGTATGCAGTTCCCTGAACCAGTAATCTCTATTTCGGTAGAACCAAAGACAAAAGCCGATCAGGAACGTATGGGTATGGCGCTCAATAAACTCGCTGAAGAAGATCCATCATTCCGTGTTTCGACCAATGCAGAAACGGGACAGACCATCATGGCGGGAATGGGAGAACTTCATCTCGAAATCCTCGTCGATCGTATGAAACGTGAGTTTAAGGTAGAAGCAAATGTGGGTGCCCCTCAGGTAGCCTACCGTGAGACTATCACTCAGGCTGTGAAGGATGAGCGTGGAGTTCATAAAAAGCAATCAGGTGGTCGTGGACAGTTCGGTGATGTGGTTATTACCTTCGAACCGATCACAGAAGACGAACGTAAGGCAAATCCAGAATTCAAGGAAGAAACCGTGTTCGTGAATAAGATCGTCGGTGGTGTGGTTCCTCGTGAATACATTCCTGGTGTGGAAAAAGGACTTATCACAGCATACTCTCGTGGTATTATCGCTGGATATCCGATCGTTGACGTTCGTGCAACGCTTACCTTTGGTAGCTACCATGAAGTTGACTCGAATGAGCTCGCGTTCCGAATGGCCGCAATTAAGGCATTCCGTCAGGCAGCGAAAAAGGCTCGTCCTGTCCTTCTCGAACCAATCATGATGGTAGAAGTGAATACTCCAGAAGAATACATGGGTGATGTGCTCGGAGGTCTCAACTCGAAGCGTGGTCAGATCAATGAAATGACCGAACGTGGAATGGCGAAAATTATCCGTGCCTACGTACCGCTCTCAGAAATGTTCGGATACTCGACGGATCTTCGTTCGTCGTCTCAGGGACGTGCGACCTATGCTATGGAATTCTCTCACTATGCTCAGGTTCCATCGAATATCACAGAAAAAATCCGTGCAGAACGCGGAGTGAACTTCGAGGAAGAGGATGACGAATAAGAATCTGATTTTATGAATTCCCTCACAGAAATGTGGGGGAATTTTGTATATTTGGGTGAAATGAGGTATATTTTGGGTATGAATCTCAATCAGATAACACATGCGCAAGATGCGATTCAACGG
>CAZDFE010000128.1:0-3152 GCA_964504755.1 uncultured Candidatus Peribacteria bacterium | reverse complement strand
CTTCGAGGGTATGCATTTCTCCACCATCGAGACCAAAACGCATAACGATAATTTTTTTCTCACGAGGAGTTAGGAAATCGAGCATTTCATAGAGATTTTCCTTCAAGATGGAAAGATTCGTGGCTTTTTCTGGAGTGAGATACTTATCATCCTCAACAAAATCTCAAAGTGTAGTATCTTCTTCGCCACCAACCGGGGAATCGAGAGAGAGAATATCCTGGGAAATACGCATGATCTGACGGACTTTCCGAACATCCATCTCGAGCTCGAGCGCGAGTTCTTCCATGAGTGGCTCACGAGCCAGTTCCTGAGTGAGACGACGATAGGTATGATTGAATTTATTGATTGTCTCGACCATATGAACGGGAACACGGATCGTTCGAGCCTGGTCAGCAATGGCACGGGTGACTCCCTGGCGAATCCACCAGGTCGCATACGTAGAAAACTTAAAGCCACGATCAGGATCAAATTTATCGACGGCGCGAAAGAGTCCTACATTTCCTTCCTGAACGAGATCAAGCAGTCCGAGTCCACGACCCATGTATTTCTTTGCGATCGAAACAACGAGACGGAGATTTGCCTCAGCAAGACGCTTCCGAGCATCTTGGTCTCATTTCTGGATGAGTCGACCGAGTCTCACTTCCTCTTCTGCATCAATGAGAGGGAATCGACCGATTTCATTGAGATACATTCGGATCGAATCATCCGAAATTTCAGAAAGATCCACTTCATCTTTTTTCTTACCAGCATCACGAAATATCTCATCATGATCGAGAGAGTCCACAAGCTCAATGCCAAGTTTCGCCAGACGAGAAAATACCTCATCCATCAACTCAATATCATCTCACGCAGGAAGGGAAGTCATCACTTCATCATAGACGAGTTTTCCTTCGGCTTTTCCCTTTTTAAAAAGAAGCTGAACCTCATCAGTCATACCTTCGAGATATTCCTGAGGAACCGTAACATCGAGAAATTTCTTGAGATTTTTCTTACGACGCTTATCAGTAAAAAAATCTTTCGGTCCCACATATCCATCTTCCTCTTCGTCTTCATCTCACTTTGGAGAAATAGTCTCATCATCAAAGTCATCATCAAAGTCATCATCAAAACCTCATTCCAGAGTTACATCAGTATGTTCCCCTGGCTCATCGAATATATCAGAGGATTCATGGGAATCATCCATAATAGAGGATTTGGAATATGATTCTTTTTTTTCAGTTTTTACAGGAGGCACTATTTCTGGAATGGGAAGAGATTCTACATCAATAGAGAATAAATCAACTTCTTCTATCGCGGTATCATGTGTCGTTGGCTTCTTTTTTTGAGTCATAGAAAGGGAGGGAAGAGATACGGAAAAGGAAACAATTATTTCAAAACACTGGGTGGAACACCGAGTTGAATCGCTTTTTGAACGAGATTTTGACGTATTTTTAGAAATGTTACATCATCTCCAGTAGCATTTTCTGAGAATAATCTATTTTTCTCGCAAACCAACAGGTTTGCATGGAGTTTTTTTATAAGATCGAGAAATGCCTTTTTAATGATGCCCATATCTTCTTCGGAATGGAGGTTTTCGAGCGAGAGCATGATGACTTTGATCCGTTCTTCATCATCTATATCGAGTGATTGAGAAGAAACTACTGCTGAAAGTAACGAAAAATCCCTCTCCAAGGATAGGTCAGTGAGAGTATATTGAAATTCCTGGAAAAACAAGTCTAAAAACGAATATTGGCGAATATATGCTGCCAATAATTCGCTCACGGAAGGTGAAATAAACGTATCTTCTCAAGATTCATTCGAGCCTTCCATGGCATCGATTTGTGGGGTCACTTTCTTATAACGAGATGCTTGTACTATTTTTTTATACTCACTAAAGATAGCATCTCTCCCAACACCCAATGATTGTGCCATCTCAGTTATATGCATATCAATCTCGATCTGAGACTTGATTGGAATAAGGAATTCGAGGCATTTCTCGAGAAGTTTTTTCTTGCCGATCACGGTTGTTATATCGAATGTTCGCTTTCATTCAGCAAGATAGAAGGCAATTGGGGAAATCGCTGTTATTTCGAGATCCAAGAAAGAACCCCCAGATTTCAGAAATTCATCGGGATCTTTTCCATTCGGAATACGGATAATTCGAAGTTCTATATCTTGATTCTGAAGATTCTCGATCGAAGCAAAAGTTGCTTTCACTCCCGCATCATCACTATCCAGCACGAGAAAGATAGTCTTTGCAAAACGCTTGAGCATGCGGATGTGATCACTTGTCAGTGCCGTTCCACTGATTCCCACGGCATTATTGACACCTGCCTGATGAAGGGCGATCGTATCCATCTGACCCTCTACGATAAATACCTTTCCACTTTTGGCGATCACTTGTTTTGCGAGATGCATCCCATAGAGGATCGAGCTCTTATCGAAAATATGGGATGCTGGAGAATTCAAATATTTCGGAAGGGAAGTATCGAGCACTCGACCCGTAAAAGCAACTACATGCCCCATACTGTTCGCAATCGGGAAAACAATACGTCAGAAGAATTTATCACGCCCCTCACTTACGAATACCCCAGATTCAATGATGAATTTCGGATCAAACCCTTTTTCTTTCAGAAAAAACCAGAGATCGCGTGGAGCGGTCGAACAACCGAGCTGAAACTTCCGAATCGTCTCGAGTGAAATCTGACGATCGAGAAGATAGTTGAGATATTTCTCATTTTCTCTGAGAAATAATGCATCATGATACCACTGAGCGGTTTCACGATAGAGTGCATATATATCAGCTCATTTCTCCTGTTTTTCTCGTTGGAAATCTGTTTTGAGCTCAATGCCCGCTTCTTTGGCGAGAATCTGAACCGCTTCGCGGAATTCGATTTTTTCTATCTCCATAAGAAATCGGATTGGTCCGCCTCCTTTCCCACAAGAGAAACAATGGGCAATATTTTTCTGAGGAGAAATAATGAACGATGGAGATTTCTCGGAATGAAACGGGCACAGTCACTTATAGTTCACTCAGGCTTTTTTTGTCTGAACATAACGATTCACAATATCGAGGATATTGATACGAGATTCGATATCTTGGGAAAGTGACATAAGAAATTAGATTATTCTTCTCGGATAACGAATTCTATATTATCAGGATTGGATGATAC
>CAZDFE010000127.1:0-3196 GCA_964504755.1 uncultured Candidatus Peribacteria bacterium | reverse complement strand
GAATCGATTCAATAATTTATAGTTTTTCAGTAAGTGGATGTTCCTCGATCTCTTCGCAGAGGTTTCCAGAGTACTTTGAATATTTGGGGTAGCTTTATTTTCGTGCGCGTTCTACTTAGTTACTACTCCCTCATAGTAGCACGCTCTTACCGTTTCTCCTTCAACATCTCATCCAGCACCCGTTTTGCTTCCTTATTGAGCCGTGCTTCATCCCACCCCATCACGTTTTTAACCTCGGTGAGAAAGTTTGTTGAGCCTTGCGAGAGGTTTTTATAGATCTGCATTAAGCCCTGCATCCCCTTCTTATCGACGATGGCGTAAAAAAACATTGAGGCGCGGGCGTAATCATTTGCAGAGCCGTTGAAGGTGAAACTATCAGGGCGATGTTCAAAGGACTCTTGCGCAAGCTTTAGATATTGCTGCCGTGTTTTTCCCCTCTCCTGTACCGGTGAGCTGTCTGAGGCACGTTGCTCAAACCAACACGCAAAGCCCTCAGCGCGCATTCTATCCCCTCCTGCGGCTCCCTTGATCCCACGGATGGCGGCTCCCTGAGCACGGATATGTCCGAGATAGACTCCGACTCCCCCACCGTATTTCGAAATCTGAGCAATATCTTCGATTCCATGATAGATCGAACGAAGATCATCCCCGATATTGAGCTTAAAACAACTCGTGAGTTGGTGCCAGTTGGTACGGGCATTGATGAGCGTCGGAGTCGGAAGTGAGATTCGCTGACTCGAGCATTCATCATAGATTTTGAAGGCGAATTCGAGACGATTTTCATCTTTCTCAGGAATCGCGAGAAAGAGGGCCACTCCCATATACATCTCCTGTGGAAGTTCGCGAACGAACTTATTCGGATTATTCAGGTAGCGCTTACTGAGTGAGAGAATCGTCGTATATCCATATTCCATATCGCGCGCTGGACCGTGTTTTGCGAGGTACTCCCCTGCCTTCTTGATGTCTGCTTTCGAGTAGTACTTGAAAAAATCTTCGTAGTAGAGTTTCTCAGAAACATAGGTTTCGAAGAGACTCAGAAATGATTCGGACGTGTAGATTTGTTTTTGGGTGATGTTCCGATTTTTCCCTGATTTTTTATAGAGATCGAAGAGGGCGAGACGCCCAGCAACGTGTTCCCAGGCGATATTCTCGACCGTCACGAGATCGATACAGGTCTTCACGAGGAGCTTCGCGATATCGGTCGTCTTCATATCTTCGACGATATTTTTCTTGAACGCTTCGAGAAGATCATCGAATGAACACTGAGATTCGTATCCTTTTGCGGCAATCTTGAACATTTTTTCGATTTTCTCGATATCGAAATCTTCCTTACTCCCATTGGCTTTTGTTACTTTGAGATTATTTTTCTCGAATTTCTTCACGAGTTTCTCGTGAGCTTCGACGCGTTCCTCCTTTCGCTGAGCACGATAGATAATATATTCTTTCGCGACGTCGAATTTATTGAACTTCATGAGATTGCGCTCGACGACGTCTTGCACATCTTCGACGGATGGAACTCGGTTAATAAAAATTTCTCCATAGACATGATCGAGATCCTTGATGATAAAGTCAGTCACGACGGGGATAAATGAGCGATCTGGTTCTCCACAGGCAATACAAGCGGATTCGATGGCTTGTTCAATACGTGCTCGATCGAAATCGACGATTTCGTCATTACGTCGACGAATCTTCAGGAGGGCCATAAGCAAATAATTAGTATTAGAAAATGGTATCAATATCGACCGATACTCTTTTATCATAAAAAAATCGACCAATTTTCCTATTGGAAAAGCCTAAAAAAGAGATAGACTATTGGTCGAAATTTCGATGATGATATGAGAAACGGTATCACATAGAGACACAAGATATTGTGCGTGTATTTGTATCTATTCCACTACATATTGTCAAAACTTTTTTGAAAATTGCACACCTTTTGTGTACAGAAACACAAAATTTCTATTATTTGACGTTACGATAACTTATGTCATTGGGCGAATCTTCCCTTACAGATGCGAAAAGTCGCGGAAAATCTCGGGTTATGTGTTTTGGGACGTTTGATCTCTTTCATCCTGGACATCAGTATTATCTCACAGAAGCCTCGAAAATGGGCGATGCACTCATCGTCGTGATTGCTCGTGATGAGCGCGTTCTCGAAAAGAAAAAACGACTTCCCCTCGATCCTGAAACAAAACGACTCGAAAACGTCCAGTCCAATTTTCCTCAGGCGCTCGTCGTATTGGGTGACGAACACGATATTTTTGCGCCGATTCGGACGTATCAGCCAGATATGCTCGTTTTTGGCTACGATCAGAGAGTTCCAGAAGAGAGGCTTCATGAACTTTTCCCAGGTATTTCTACGGCTCGAATTGGTGGATTTGAGCCAGAAACGTGGAAAAGTAGTAAGCTCAGATATGAGCTCAAAAAATCATCAGTCTTCAATTCTAATTGACTTGTTCTGTAATTATTTTTATGAATTCATTTCATGAATCATGATTTATCAAAATTACATGCCCATCTAGATTATTGCACAATAATAGAATTACATGATGCAAAGGTTCATGAATGTGTATCATCGGTTGCGTCTTTTATGTCCGTTATTCTTGTATATGCCCCTGTTCTTGATGCGAGAATTATTGAAAGATTGTATGATCAATGGTATGCATTGGCTCAACTTGAGCTCCCCATCGAAGATATTGCATGAATAGAACGATTTACTGAGCTTACTTCAAGAATATTACAGTTGCCAATTGATAGAGGAAATATTGAACCCATCAAAACTGTACTTTCTAAACTTTCTTATTATCGAGTATGAGATGATATTAAGTGTCATTTTCGTAAACTACTTCCGTGAGATCTGGCTCCTTATTTATTATAAACTACCTACGTATGTTGCAGTACCTTATTGTCATCAATATTTTTGCGTATGCCATTATGCTCATCGATAAACTGAAATCGATCTATCGATGGTGGAGAATATCCGAAAAAACACTCTGGGTTTTTGCTCTTTGTGGTGGAGTTTTCGGAATCTGGCTCGGAATGCAGTGGCCGATGTATCATAAGGCTGGAAAAAGAATATTTCGTATCGGAATTCCGATTCTTGCTATGATTTGGCTGCTTATTGGTATTTATATATTGACAATACATAATAAATAATATTAAAAATTAAAGGTTTTTGCAAATATACCCTGCTCATGAT
>CAZDFE010000126.1:0-3225 GCA_964504755.1 uncultured Candidatus Peribacteria bacterium | reverse complement strand
ATATACATACTCAGATAACACATCTTCAAGCTCATAAATGATATACTTTTCATGAATTTGATACGCATGTTTTCCAGACGGTATGACTTATATTATCCAGTAAACAATCACTGGAAGAAAAGAGGCTTGAATTAAAAGTATTGGCAGAGGCAATACTTGAATTTCTCATACAGAACGAAGAAGCGTCCTTACGAGCAGAAACCATAAGCATATTCGGGATGGCACTCTATGGAATACAAAATAGCATTTCTGAAATGAAATGAATATGAGAAAATCCAACAGTAGGGGATATGATTGCTTTTTTTTGAAATCAGTGACCCGATGATATACAATGGAATAAAATAACAGAAGATGATTTTGCATACTTACACATTTGGATCGAAAGATTTTTACATAATTTTAGAGAATCTAAAGCGCATAAACAAGTCGCCTAATTCCCATAATTCCTTCTCACATATTCCAGTTCCCCATTTGCTCCCAGACGAAAAATATCGGACGGTGGACGATCACAGATTCCTCCATCATATCCCATAATTCACGGAAATGATGCACTCGCTTCGGCGAGTGTTTTTGATTCTGGATTTCCCGAGAGATTCGCTGATGTGAGAAAGAGTGGATATTGAAGCGTATTTCTGAGTGATTCAGGAATGCATGCACTCGCGATACGAAATGATATATTTGAATATTTCTCTGTATCGAGAAATTCTGGGAGAATAAAAGATTCCTTCCTACGAAGGATTACGCTCCACGGATATGGATAATCCTGAAGGAACTCTACTTGCTCATCTGTAATAGCGGTATACTCTCTCAGTTCTGCAAAATCTCGAACCAAAAAAGCGAGCCACTTTTTCTCATATCGCATCTTGAGCTCGTGGATTGCCAGATAATCCTCACGTGAATAGAGGTCTCATGCAAGTCCATAGCAGGTGTCGGTGGGGAGGATTTGGAGCATGTTAGGAAATATTTTGTTCTAAAAATTGTTGTAAAAGGATATAATCCCTTGTAACCATGTCGAAGAAATATGTACAAATTCCATTGGCCTCAGCAGAGACAATAGCCTCTGGATTATGTTCAAAATAGAGTACATTTTTTGGGTCAAGACTGTATTTCTCGAGAAAGATTCGATAGTATTCTGGATCTGTTTTGTTCAGATGATGTTCGAGTGAGAATACCTCATACGGCATATCAACAATTCCTAATTGTATTCTCTCCTCGGAATTTGCATTAGTAAGAATAATTTTAGGATTTTCAAAAGTATCAAGGATGGATCGTATCTCTCGATCGATTCACTCTGGTGTTACGAAGGTATTCCATGCATCCACTAAAATTGTTTTCATTGTAAATTGTTCATTAATTTGCTGCCCATCTTCGGAAACTCGGACAATCCTGCGTGACATCCACCAGAGCAAATCCTGGATGCTGGATGGCCTCCTTAATAATCTCTTTGAGTTCAGCGAAGTTCTTCGAATACGCGCGTTTGGCGAAAGTGCAACCCGCATGGGTCGCGAGAGCAATCGGATCGAGCGGAGTCGTCGTATTTCCATCGGGCGTAGTTTTCGTCACTGCACCGATCGGGGTTGTCGGAGAGGCTTGACCAGTCGTGAGGGCATAGTTCTCATTATTAAAGACGATATACGTCATATCGAGATTTCGGCGACACGCGTGGATAAAATGCCCCATACCGATCCCATAGCCATCACCGTCACCACCAACCGCCATTACGGTGAGTTTTGGATTCGCCATTTTGACACCCGTGGCAAACGGAAGTGTACGTCCATGAAGCGTCTCTGCTGCATATCCGTCGATATACTGACTCGATTTTCCTGAACAACCCACCCCCGAAACCACGACGCGTTCATGCGAAGCAATACCCAGTTCCTTAAAGGCATTTTTTATCGCCATAATGATGAGAAAGTCTCCACAGCCAGGACACCACTGAATGTTCGTAAGTCAAGAACGCATAGGAATAAATATAATAAGAATTTGATTTTGAGACGAGTTTTACTACAATGGAATTACTTTTCGCCGTTTGGCGTCCGAGATTGCTCCGACTTGTTCGGAGCTTTCGCTTTTTTTGGGAAAAAGATTTGAGAAAATATTTTTTGTATAGCTTCAAAATGAGATTCAGACATTTTTCCCATTCTGCGATGAAGTCGTTTTACACTGAGGGTTCGTACTTGAGTCAAATTTACACTTCATGCAGTATCTCCTATAACATATGGAATACGAAGGGGGTGTGCTTTCTCACTCGAAGTGAGTGGTACTCCCAGAAACATATCTTGACTGAATTTTTTGAGAATTAAAATTGGTCTCTCAAAATTTTCATGTTTTCCATCTTGCTCATATCCAATATTTTCACCAAGCGAACACCACCAGATATCTCGTTCACTAAATTTTGGTTTTTCCTTTTCTTTAAATTGTTCTCATTCAAGGCGTATTTTTGATATGTGCCAGTTTTTATAATCTTTCATACGGTATACATTTGCAGCTCAGAATATATAGAAATCTTATACTAAAACACTAAAATCCTCCCAAAAGAACGGAAACAAGTCATACTTTCGAATGTGAGCAATTTCTAATCCAGGTACATATTTGAGACCGAATTCTTTGGTAATATAGTCCTCGAGTTGTCCACTATAGTTCGATTCGACGAAGACGATTTTCTCGAGCCCAACGAGCACCTCACGCAGACGCGCATCGAGCGGCTTCAGGCAGGTAATCACGATGAGTCCCCATTCTGGATTTTCTTGCACCCACGCTTCAGCCGTATACGCCGTGAATGAAAACGTGAGCATCATTTTTTTCACCGTTGGATTCACGACTCGATACCCCATAATTCCCTCTTTCGCGTAAAAATTCTCAAGTTTTCGAGCACGCTTTTCGGTCATTTGCACCTTGAGGATCGTATCCTCGGTTGTCGCTCCGTATTCATCATGTTCATAGCTCGTCGCGATAAAATCCCCATCAGGAGTTCCTACTCGAACATACGGCGAAACCCCATCTTCTACCAGTTCATACCGCTTATAGTCAGGAGTAGGCTGTTCGAGCAATTTTCCTCGATGTACGGGAGTGACACTAAGTTCATTCACAGAAACTTTCCCTTCAGAAAACTGCTTATCCGTAAGGATGATGACGGTGGTCTGATATTTCTGTGCGATATTCAGAGCGAGTCATCCGAATGCATACCCCTCTTCCATCGTCGACGGGATGAGAACGACATGATCC
>CAZDFE010000125.1:0-3230 GCA_964504755.1 uncultured Candidatus Peribacteria bacterium | reverse complement strand
ATTTATGAAAAACCACTCGTTGCATATCTCGAATCGATAGGGGTGGATGCTACTTTTTCGAATGGGTTCGATGGGAGAATGCTCTCGCCAGAATCCCGATTGCAAGAGTTACTTATCGGTCTTGGAAATAATTCTCGAATTATGCTCTGGGGTGATTGGTGTACCCGTCCTGCATATGAAGATGGAATTGTTGGGTTTCATGAGGCTGATTTTTTGTTGCGATTATTCTGGCTTCCTGCGCGTAATATATGTAGTCGTTCCGAGTGAGCTCGGAGAATAACTTGGCTCACTCCTGGTGCCAAAAAAATAGAGTGAATCTCTGGTGAACATACGTTCATACTCCTCTGATATTATGGATATCCCCATACCCCCACTCATATTATTGTATGGGATACAAGTACGGGTCGACATGTGTTTCCGATCGATGAATGGATGCGAAAATGGAAAGCGCTCGACTATCGATCACTGACCATATTTGGTAAATAATACTATATTCTGCATATATTTTTTATACCCTCAAGGGTATTTGCTTTGACATGTGTTATTATTCGGTATAATCGCCGATATTCTTAATTTCATCTATGTCCAAGAATCATTCTAAAAAAGATCCATCTGAAAAAGAAGCTCTTCGTGCTGAAAAAATAGCAAAAAAAGAAGCAAAGAAAGCAGAAAAACTCCAAAAGAAAAATATAAAGGAGCAAAAAAAGATCGCTAGAAAAGCAGAGAAGACTGCAAAAAAAGAAGCAAAGAAAGCAAAGAAACTCCAAGGGAAGCTTGCGAAGCAAGCTAAAAAAGAAGCAAAGAAAAATGCGAAACTTTTGAAAAAAGGAAGTGTTGCTCCAGTAAAGGTTACAACTCCAGTTGTTCCAAAGAAGACTCCTGTTGTAAAAACAGCTCCTGCAAAAAAAGCTCCCGTCAAACGCACCCCTACTCCAAAGAAACCAGTGGTAGTAGAGCCGAAAGAAGCCCCAGCATCAGTAGTAACAACTCCAGAAGTGAAAGCTCCTACTCCCAAGAAGCCAGCTCCAAAAGCTCCAGTAAAAAAGGTAGCAACCACTCCAGCAAAGAAATTCGTTGCTCCCGTTGCGAAAAAACCTGCCCCAAAAGCTCCAGTAAAAAAATAATCCATCTTCTAAAAGAACGTCTCACTCGAGGCGTTCCTTTCTTATAGTATCTCTATTATGTTTCTTTAATATGCCAAAAAAGATTAATCTCAAAAATATTTCTACCCGTGCCCCTGAGGGTATGACGAAAGAAAAAGCCCTCAAGGAACTCGAAAAAATGAAAGCAGAAATTATCGAACTTCAGGATAAGTTCTATGCGGATGGTCGATATTCTATGCTGATCGTACTTCAGGGTATGGATGCGAGCGGAAAGGATGGTACCGTCCGTCATGTGCTCGGGGGTATGAATCCTTCATGAATTCGTGTACATTCATGGAAAAAGCCTGTTGGTGAAGAAACCAAGCATGACTATCTCTGGAGGCTCCATAAGGTCACTCCTGAAAAGTGAATGATTACCGTCTGGAATCGCTCGCACTATGAGGATATCCTTGTTCCTACGGTACTCAAATTTCTCGATAAAAAAGTCGTCGAAAAACGATACGATCACATCAATAACTTCGAAAAGATGTTGACGGATGAGGGTACTATTATCGTGAAATGTTACCTCCATATGTCGAAAGAAACGCAGCTCGAACGTCTCGAAGAACGTATGCTCGAATCACATAAGTATTGGAAGTCGACGGGTGCGGATTTCGATTCTCGTGCTCTCTGGGATGACTATATGAATGCCTATGAGAGCGTTCTCGAACGTACGGATACCGACTATGCACCATGGAATATTATCCCAGTAGATAATAAGTGGTACAAGCTCTGGCTCGTCGCAAAGACTGTGCTCGCAGCGATGAAATCAGTCGATCTCGAATGGCCAAAACTCACGGCTGAAAATATTCCTGAGAGTATCCGTCGTGATGTCGAAGAAAAAAAGATTCGTATGAAAATCGAAGCGGAACAGGAGAAAAAGCTCATGAAAGATAAGAAAGAATCAGTAAAGCAGATCGTGAAAATAGAGAAGAAATCGAAAGTTTCTGCCCCAAAAACAGAAACTCCAAAAGTGCAGAAAAAAGAAACACCCGTCAGTGTTCCAAAGAAAAAATAAGGAAAAATCCCGTCGTGATGCGGGATTTTTTTTGACAAAGTAGAAATATCGGTATACTCGAATGCATGAATACATGTGTTATGACATCTTGGCATCATACCCTCACCTCACGGTGTGGTATTTTTGCTTAGATATTTTTTCGAAATATTTCTCAAAATCCTCCGTGAGTTTTCTTAAACTTTCGGGGGATTTTTCTTGTCTCCATCATCGCGAAAAATGAAACGATCCAGGTTTCCAAAAAGATGGAGAATGGATTCCTTCGTACCTCGCAATGACCCAATTATCACAAACCTATTCATTCACTCTTATGTATCTTTACTGTAAATCCAAACAAACCTGGCAAAATATCTTGCACCATTTTCTGTCGCATTGGCGGTAATTTTTCTGTGGAGATATCCTGAAACCACTTCAGGATGACCCATAAAAACCATCCGCCAGAAAAGGCGGATTTTATTTATCTATCTTTTTCTTATGTCTAATAATATAAACCAAAATCTTTGGACTCAGATATTTCCAACTCTGCCACCCTATGCCTTACCAACACAAATTCCAGAAAATATGACTTCCTCTGAACTTATTGTTTTTGTAAAAGAAAATATGCGTTCTATCGTTGATGCTTGGACCAATACTGTCCGTTTCCAGTGAGTGAATTGACGACTTGCTATGCACGAAGATGATTCATGGGATATTGACGCACGAAGATCCCTCATTATATTTGCCCTGGTACGGGCATGAGCTTATAATAACTAATATGTTTTTCTTTATTCTCACATCTTGGTGGAATATTCCTCTTCCTTTTTGGCGGATATTGTAGTGAATCTATTTCATGAATCTGTCAGAGGGGAAACTCTTTGACAGATTTTTTTATTCAACATTTTAAAATTTTATATATGAAAACCCATCTTCTTATTCCCCAATGAGGACGAATAAAGGCCGCGAGTCTCCCTATTGGATATCTAAAAGAGAATCCGAACTGAAAGGTGCAGGAAATACTCACAGGTAAAAATCCACAAGCGAATCTCTGATACTTTCCGAGAATCGGGAATTCCCTGAGACATGCACTTCAGAGA
>CAZDFE010000124.1:0-3256 GCA_964504755.1 uncultured Candidatus Peribacteria bacterium | reverse complement strand
GGTGAATGCGGGGTAAAAGAAGGAGTATCTTCCATAGGAAAATGGATGGATGGACTCCTGACAGACAAGCCAATTTCTCAGTTTATTCAGGATGTGGTAAAATACCTTCTCAGTTTCATATCCATCATCGGTGTGATCTATATTATTTATGCCGGATTCCAACTGATGATCGGTGCGGGAGATGAGGAAAAAATGAAAAAAGCAAAGCAAATCATTCTATACGTGATTATCGGAATTGTTGTTATGTGGCTCGCATATGGGATAGTGAACTGGACTATTAAGCTCGTAACAAAAACCGCACAACTCGATCTGTTCATTACGGAAACCTATGCATACAGTGAAAACCAGGGAGATACCTTCAATACATATAAAATCAAGCTCCAAAGTGGAATCGAAGCCATGGAGAGTGAGTTACGAGTACAAGGGAGTGTGAGTCAATCGAGTATCCAAAATGTTCGGAATCTCGTACAGGAAGCCTATATTCGCCTTCCTGACACTCCAGAGTACTCGAGCAAAAATGAGAGTGCCAAACGAGCGGTCGATATGTATCTCGATCTTGCTTCGAAAAATCCAGGCTCTCAGACACACGTAGGGAATGCTATTTCTAATGTGAGTCGATTTATTTCAGAAGCAAAAATCGGACAAATCACAGGAAATATTACAGCTTCTCCGAACTCATGAAATGCCCCACTTACGGTATCATTTTCTGCCACAGAAGTAAAAGATCCATCAGGTGTCACCCCAGGAGATAACAACTATATCTGGTGGTTCCGTGAGAATGGAGGTGCTCGTCGGGAATTATGAAGAAGTCCGAGCTTGACACAAACATTTTATAAAGAAGGAAGTTATCAGGTATTTCTCGATGTTATCTCTGGAAGTAGGAATTCAAAAGGAAGAACCGATGTACTCCCTCTTTCCATTTCTCAAACTATCGAAGTAAAACCGCGACTCGGCGAAGTGGTACTTTTGGTCAATGGAGTAAATGCCAGTACTCTTCCAAAGATAAAAATAAGTCCAACGATCGGGAAAATCGGAGTTCTTTTCGATGCTACTGCCTCTCGGGCTATCGGTAATGGAACTATCAAGAAGACTAAATGGGATTTTGGAAATGATAATACCATCGAGTACGAGTGATCCCCCGTGATTGAACGACAACTCTATGTCAATAAGGGAACATATAAAGTTACCCTCGAAATCACTACCAATCAGGATCAAGTATTCAAAAAAGATATACAATTAGTCGTTGTGGATCCTTCTGCTATAATTAATAGCGATAAAGATGTGGGATACATGAATGAATCTTTTGGTATGTCTGCTATTTCTTATTTCGGAAATACAGCGAATGTCGAATATACGTGGCAGGTTACAGAAGAAGGATCGAATGCTGTAAAACCAATCCATACTCTGGTAATAGTCTGAGCTATAAATTTCCAAAAGTAGGGAAATACATCGTCTCCCTCACTTCACGAAGTCCGAACGGGGATACTGATACTGATAGCAAGTTCATCACGATCGAGTCCCATGAACCTGTGGTAAATCTCAGTGCGCCTCGAAGTATCCAGCCAGAACGACCGAATGTTATACGATTTGATGCTTCGCAGAGTATTGATCCTGATACAAACAGTGCGAAAGACCTGAGTTATACTTGGACCATTGATGGAAACCAGGTAAATCTCGATAACCCCGAAAAGGGTGGGGCCATAGGAACCTATACCTTCTAAGAAAAATGACCACATACCGTTTCCCTTACGGTAGCCAATCTCTATGGAAAAATAAAAACGGTAGAAAAAACGTTTGATGTTACCTCTACACTCTCAGTATGACTTAATATCGTACCCAGAGCAGCACCACTCGGTACCCGTGTGAGTTTCCAAGCAAAGGCTCCAAAAGCGGCTTTTTATGAATGGAATACGGGTGATGGATCCCCTACTGTGAATGGAACAATTGATGGTATCGATCATATCTATCAGAAAACAGGAATATATTCGGTAACATTGCAGGTAAAAAATGCTGATGGATCAGAATCAAATACGATCGAGCGAAAAGTATATGTTACAGATGCTAACACTCCTTTTAGTTTGATCCAGGTAAGTAATAGCAGTAATACCATTACGGATGAACCTAGTGCTTGTGGTGAAGGATGAGCCTTTCTCGTGAATCGCTCAGAAAGCACAACCCTCGATGGATCCAACTCGATTAATATCGATGGAAATACTTCAGGAATCTCTTATACTTGGAAGTACCTCGATCGAGTCAAAACAGGACCTTCTATTGCTGAAAAATTTAATGAGCTTGGATGCTTCCCGGTTGAGCTCACTGTAAGAAGTGAACGAAATGGTGCCACCCATACTAGTAAGCGCTATATTCAGATAAAAAATATTGCACCGAAACTCACTGGAATCAGTACTCGAATCGACACCAGCAAGAAAGATAGCCAAAAGGTAATTGTTACGGCAATTGCAGATGGTGCCAAGGATGAGGATGGAGTGATCACGAGCTATACCTGGTATTATACGACCGAGAGTGATAGTGAACCACAGTGAGTAACCATCACACAGAATCCTCAGAAAACATTTGTACTTCCGAATATTAACGAGAAATACTATTTCAATGTTATTCTAGAAGATAATGATGGCGCTCGTACGAATAGTACGAATGTTATTCGTGATACGGTTCCTCTCATTATCGCAAATGAGGATGGAAATGTGAATATGCCACTTATTTCCCTAAAGACTCCCCGCAGTCAGGTCCTTGCAGGAGAAACGATCGAATTCTTCGTTCAAGCAAAGACAATACTCGGGACAGATATTACCAATAAAAGTGAATATGCTTGGGATTTTGATGGCGATGGAAAAATCGACAAAAAAACAGCAGAATCTCGGGTCACACATATCTACCAAAATACTGGTAACTACAATATGAAAGTAAAGGTAACGTATAACGGTACCTCGAACTCAAAATTCCAGAATATTACAGTAAAAAATGAACTTAAGGCACGAGTTCAGGGCTATCAGAAGTGAGATATTATTTCATTTATGAATATTAGTGATGGTATATACACAACCGCTGATTGGCAGGTGGGTGATATACGATCAGATGCACTCCATAGTATTACTATACAAAAGGATCAATTCTCAGAAACTGGAAGCAATATCCTCACGATTAATTCAGATGCAAATGAGTCTTCGAGTGTTGAACTCAAGAAAGAATGAATCATCGACATATCCTCGTTCTCAGGACTCGTACAATACCAATC
>CAZDFE010000123.1:0-3517 GCA_964504755.1 uncultured Candidatus Peribacteria bacterium | reverse complement strand
GTGCTATGGAAAATGCTGTTGGTAATAATAATACTGCCCTTGGGGAATATGCGGGATATGGAACGTGGGGTTTTGCTGTTCATGATAATAACGTTTTTCTTGGTTCACGCGCCGCTATGAATATTACTTCTGGAAGTAATAATGTAGCAGTCGGATATCGGGCCGGATACTATATGACTGGCGCATCTAATAATATCCTCATCGGTTATGATGTTCAGGCAATGAGTAATTATTGATCCAATCAGCTCAATATCGGAAACTGGATTTATGGAAGTGGTGGAAATATTGGTATCGGTACGAGTTCTTTTCTTACGACGAGACTGACGGTTGGTGGACAGATAAAGATCACTGGCGGTTCTCCAGGGCTCGGAAAGGTACTCATATCGGATGCGAATGGTGTGGGAACGTGGGCTACCTATGTCTCGGGCTCAACGGCTACGGGTATTACCGGTGGAGTTCAGAACTATGTATCGAAATTTGGTACAGGAGGGAATGGACTCTATGCTTCTCAGATTTTCGATAATGGAACGAATGTTGCTATCGGTACGGGTACAGCAACGAAGAAACTCACGATCGATAGTAATCTCGTGAATGATTCTGGACTTCGACTTTCTCGTATATCGAGTACGAGCACTGCGTATACGGGTGCCGCGATGGGGCTTGGTGTCGATGCGAATGGTAATGTAATTCCTATTAGTAATGGTGATGTGGTCGTGTATGATGGTATCGATCGGGCGAGTCCACCAACTCCAGATCCAAATATTGCACGACGTCAGATATCCTATGACTTTAATAACTTCTTCGATATTCCAACCAAGCAATCATTCGTTGTGAGTGATGGTTCGAGTGCTTCGAACAATGGTCCTTATTTTAAGGAGAATGGTTCGAGTGCGGTGTGTTCATGGAATGGAACGTATGGTTCGAGTGCGTATAATTGTGCTACGGCTGATCCGGTGACAGGACTTTCTGCAAGTCCACATAACTCATTTACGATGACAGCGAAGGGGACGACATTCGGATATCAGATTGCTCTCGGTGCTCGTGGTGATGCTCCACTCTTTGCTCGAAGTGGTCGATTCAATGGTGCACAAGGAGGAGGGCTCTATACGAATGATTCTCCCTATCAGACTCCAGCTCCATGGCAAAAAGTGTTAACCGTGCCAGCAAACCATCCAGAATATCTCTATGTAAATACTGGACTGAATTCTCAGCTTCAGACTCAAACAGGTGGTGGAAATGTGGGTATCGGTACAACATTTCCGAACAGTCGATTCGAAGTATGGACTGGAGCTACGACGAGTCCGCTTCTTCACTTCCGTGGAGCGAATAATGTAGCGATGGGTCTCGGTGCGATGAATGTAGCGGTTTCTGGAAATGCGAATTCGGCGTATGGTGCTGAATCACTCTTTAGTATCACAACGGGGTATAGTAATGCTGCATTCGGGTACCGTGCACTTCGTACGAATGCTGGAGGATATAATAATGTTGCCCTTGGTCAAGAGTCTCTCTATAGTAATAATGGTGGATCATGGAATTCATCGATTGGATATCAGGCACTCTACTCGAACTCATCAGGAACGGGAAATATTGCTTTTGGTCCACAGGCGCTCTATAACCTGACTACGGGAAATAGTAATATTTCCATCGGATATCAGGCGGCACGTGTGGTTGCGGGAAGTTCGGTTTCTCGAAATATTGCTATCGGATACCAATCACTCTATTCTGCTACAACTTCTGATCTTGTAGCTATAGGTCATCGTTCCCTCTATGCGAATAGCTCTGGAGTTCGAAATACGGCAATCGGATATCAAACACTCGATGCTGTGACAACGGGATCGGGAAACACAGCGGTCGGATATGATACCCTCGGTCAAACAACAGGATCCAATAATACGGCATATGGAAATGGTGCAGGCAATGGTATAACCAGTGGTTCTAACAATATTGCTATCGGTAGTAACGCACAGGTTCCTACAGCAACAGCATCGAATCAACTGAGTATCGGAAACTGGATTTATGGAAATGGAGGGAATATCGGTATTGGTACTGGTTCTTCACTTACCAAGAAACTTACCATATATGGTGGAGATATGAGTGTCAATTGAATTATAGCGTGACAGTGATGAACAGTATATGGTCAATTGAACACAACCTTTTGAGAGCTATCGATGATATATAATACCACTTGACTTGGTAATACAGCAATTGGTAATGGCACATTATCTAGTAATACCACCTGAAACCAGAATACAGCAATCGGTTTGGGTGTGTTAATAAGTAGTATATCTGGTGATTTTAATACGTGACTTGGAGCGGGCGCACTAAATATGGCTGTATCAACCTATGGGGCAACTGCGATATGAGCTGGTGCATTACAATCAAATAAGGCAGGTATTTATAATACTGCAGTAGGAGTTTCCAGCATGGCATTTACTTCTTCTGGCTCATACAATACGACTCTTGGAGTTGAGGCTTTAAATGCGAATAACGCTTACTATAATACAGCTGTTTGATATCAATCATTACGTAATGGTGGCTCATCTACTTGAAATACTTCAGTTGGTTCTTTTGCGTTATATAATAGTATTTGAGGGTCTTATAATACAGCTTTATGATTTCAGGCAGGAACTGGCTTAACGAGTGGTAGTAATAATATCGCCCTTGGATATAATACAGTATTTCCATCAAGTACTGCCTCGAATCAACTCAATATCGGAAACTGGATCTATGGAAATGGGGGAAATATTGGTATTGGAACAAGCTCTTCACTTACAGCGAAGTTCACGGTTGCTGGTACGGTAAAACTTGGTACCAATGGCTCCACACTCAATAATATTATCAAAGTAGCCAATGCTCTCGATGTTCCATCGGTTGCTGCTGGGGCTTGTACTGCACAGACAACAACGGTTACAAATGCTGCGGTTGGATGAGTAGCATCCGTCTCTCCTGCCAGCGCACTTACGGATAGGATGATTATAGCCTACGCCCGAGTATCTGCTGCAAATACGGTAGAAATAAAATTCTGTAATGAGTCAGCTGCCCCTATTGATCTTGCATCTATGTCTTACTATATTAGTGTCATACAATAGGTTCTCATATCGTTCTATTAAAAAGAATCCAGTGATGGATTCTTTTTAATAGGTGAAGCTATATGCTCTAGCTATATGAGTTTCGGGACATCAGTTATTTTTTTCGACGAGCGAATTTCTCTCGTATACGCTTCGCTTCTTCGCGTCCGAGTTTCTCTTCGAGAACGAGATTCATTTCTCCATCTGCATCGAAGAGTGACATATCGAGGCTCAGACCACGTTCTTTCTTGTAGCGGTAGTCCTCATAATTTCCATAGGAGATAATCATTTCTCCCTGATCGATAATCCAGAGTTTCTCGGCGATTTTGTTTACGAAATAGCGATCATGCGAGATGAAGAGAAGGCTTCCTGAATATTGACTGAGAGCCTTCTCGAGTGCTTCTCGATTTTCATAATCGAGATGATTCGTAGGCTCATCGAGAATGAGG
>CAZDFE010000122.1:0-3524 GCA_964504755.1 uncultured Candidatus Peribacteria bacterium | reverse complement strand
GTATGCTATCATATTTTCTTTTCTGAGACAAAAACTTCTCATTGACAAAATTATGATTCTATGATCCGTTCCATATCTGCTTTATATGGTGCTTGTACGGTGATTTGTTTTTTCGAGAGAGGATGGAGAAATGAGAGTGAATACGCATGGAGGAGTTGTCGCTTGATACCGTATTGTCGTTCGGAAAATGAATTTTCCGAACGATTCCCATAGGCCTTATCGCCGAGAATCGGACACCCAATGGATGCCATATGGACCCGAATTTGATGGGTTCGACCTGTTTCTATACGGCATTCCAGAAGGCTGTATCGATCGCAAAGATGTTCTCTTAGGGTACTGTAGTGTGTCACTGCATCTTGTCCTGTTGGATCGACTTGAACTTTGGCTTCATTTTTTGCCTGTTCGATACGCTTCAGTTTGGCTCGGATCGTATCACGAGGTTTCGGAGGGGTTCCGAGCACAACAGTATGATAGACTTTCTCTATCTTTCATGTTTGAAGGAGGTGGAGAAGGGATTCTAGCATTTTCTTTGTTTTTGCGATCATGATAGCTCCGCTCGTATCCCGATCGATTCGATGTACGAGGGATGGTTTCCAGGCAAGACTATCATACGCTCCTCAGAGATGATCCTGAACGCGTTCGATCAGAGAAGATTCATTACTTTTATGGTCTCAGGGATGGACGTTCTCATGGGGATCCTTGTTCAAGATCAGGATATCGGTATCTTCATAAATGATATCGAGTGGTTGTCATTTCGAGGATGAAATATTTCTCACGTCGGTATTCTCTCGTATCAACGCTTCCCATGCGTCATCATGAAAAAAAAATTCTACCGTATCATCGAGCTGGAGGCGATAGGTAGGATCTATTTTTTTTCGATTGACTTTTATTTTTCCAGTTCGTAGTGTTTTATAGAGGCCCCCGAGGGGGAGATTTGGGAGGTATTTTTTGAGGAATTTATCGATTCGTTGGTCACTATCGGATGTTGAGGTAATCTGGATAGATTGCATATTTATTGGAGGATAGCAAAATCAAGGGCTGTATTCGTGGTAATTTGAGGAATTTGAATCTCACGACTCCGCAAAAATCCGTGTTGGTAGCCTTCCGCACGGAGGGTCATGAACTGGCTGGGTACGGACTGTCCAAATCCTGTTATTTGATATTCTAGAAAATTAATCGTTCGGTCTGGTGTATTAATCTGGATAGGTCGAAGTAGGGAGAGTTTGAGAGTGCATCGATATCCAGAACACACTAGTCCATTGGGTCCCAGATATCCTGTCGTTTCATAAAAAAAATCGAGTGATACATTGGATCCCGAATTACTGATTCCGCTTTTTGAACCGAATGATATATTTCCATTATTTATATCTCATCCACGAAATACGTTCGTTTCTCCACTCGCAAAGAGGGATGCTCCTGATGACGCCAGACCCCAGAGAACGACTCCAGTGGTACTCATGCTCGCATCCACGCCAGTTCCAGCCGTTCCGATCTGTGGAACCCGCAAGGAGATAGAGATTCCATTCCAGTCTAGCCCATGTGGGACGACGATTTGCACGGGTTGTCCGAGACTGATAATATTCCAGTTATGAGTACTATCATAGATGCTGTTTCCTTTTCCAGCGATTGGGATAGTGAATCCTCAGGTAGATGCGGTAACAACAATACCCGTTTCACTCATACTTCCGGTACTCGTATTGACTATAGTCCAGGGACTACTTTTTGATACTGGAGGTTGCATCAAGCTCTTCTCGATTCATCAGAGGGCATTATAGTAGGCAACATTTGAGTTTTCGATTCACTCACTCGCTCGACTGAATCCCCATATTTTTTCGAGAAATACGGTGGTAGCGATCGTAAGGATCGTGAGTACGACGAGGGATATAAGAAGGGCAGATCCACGAGTATGATATAAGAAATTCGTCATAAGCTAGTTATTAGTGAGGCTAATAGTGGTGGCGAGAGAAATGGTTGGATCTTCATTTTTGAGTGCTCGTCGTTTTCCCCAGGAGAATCCGAGTGTGAATTGCATGCGGATATATGGATGGATAAATGGACTGATAAAATTCGGATTCGTGAGGTTATCGGATGCTCCCCATGAGAGCCATGGATCTCGTTCCGGAAAGGCACTGAATGTAATACTTCGGACACTGACATTATCAGAAAATAGATCAACCCACTCAGTATCAGTACCACTCGGGAGTGTTCCATATCCATTCGGTAGGGTGGCTCCTGTACATTTCCAGTCAGGATGACAGATCCAGGTGTCGATTTTTCCATCGAACGCACTGCCATCGAGGGTGCTTCCCGAGTGATCGAGTCCGATATCAAGCCCTCGTAATTTGAGGATTTGGATATTTCAGAGACATCCACTTCCGGTATTCATATCACAGGTTACCCATGATGGCGCATTTGGATCGGGTTTATACGTATATCGAAAAAATGTGCGTTCTTTCAGAGTATGATTAATGAGATAGAGCTCTCTGATATTTCCAGAGAGCGTTGCTCCACTGATGACTTTTGGGCCTTCTCCGATTTCTCTATCATCTTCATCTCATCGAATATTTCCATCAGTATTCTCATCTCCATAATTTGGTGGAGTATCAGCATCCCCATTTCCATTATAATCCATGAACTGTTCTGCATACTGACCATATCGCTGGTAGGTTCCCGACATATTTCCTGCTGTATTTAGTCCGAGAAGGCATCCTCCCGTTCCCACGCGCTGGGCTACTGCGGTTCCTTCACTTCGACAATAATAGAGTTTGCTTCCATAGGTATTCGTTCCTATATTTCCTCCATTCCCATAATTCCCGAATCCTGTCGAACGCTGATAGTGTCCCGTTGCGGTTTGCTCGTTATAACTCTTTCGATTCCAGTATTCTTCATAGTCGATGGTTCCTCATTCTTTGATTGCGGTAATCAGGTTTTCTGAGAAAAAATACAGCTCCTCCATAAGTACGACACGATTATCGGTTTTTATACGAGCAATCGAAAGACTCTCGACCGAAAGGAGTACACTGGTCATAATCAACGCAAAAATCGTCATCGAGAGCATAAGCTCAAATATGGTAAATCCGCGATTATTTCTGAGAAGAAGTGGGAGTTTCATTTTTGGTAAAAAGGAGTAAGAGAAAAGCAGCTATACTTCGTCCCGCCCGAATTCCTGTGGGGAACTCTTGGAATGCCTTTGGTCCTGATTGGAGGAGGAAATGGATGAGAGAGAAGGACGGTTTTTTTAGTGGGTATTTCTTGCCAGAGATGAGCTGTATTGCGGTGGTTATGGCCACTTGGAAGAATCCAGTGAAATATCCGATAATGATGAAACAACTATTATTTCGGAAATCACGCATAAGTACTTGAAAAAAGAGGAGATATAGATACAAGTAATAGTATCTTTTTGCTTGCTATGGATTATATACGAAATTCTAAAAATCGAAAACTAAAAACAAGGATTCTTGCGCTTTTATCCCGTCTGAATTTCGGAACTTCACGACTCGGAATTGCAGGGAAGAGTATTATTT
>CAZDFE010000121.1:0-3571 GCA_964504755.1 uncultured Candidatus Peribacteria bacterium | reverse complement strand
TTCTCATTCCGATTTTTTTCTCTTTTCTCTTTTCTCCATTTTGATTCATTATCGGGGAAAGTTTGTCATTCGAGCGGATGAAGGTCTATGCCCTGATGATTCTTGTTTCTTTCGGGATTGTAGAGGTGTGTGTACGATATATGTTTGATCGGTGAGATATTCGGAAACGAGTCGATCAGTGGTTCTTGCAATATTGAGTATATTTGCTCGGAATTCTCATATTTCCACTCGTGGTTTGATGGTTTTCATTTTCTGGACTAGATATTCCCTTTTTCTGGGGATCATATGAGAAACGGCACGGATATACTTTCTTCGTTTCTATCCTGCTCACGTTTTTCCTGTTTTCGCTCGTGTCTGACAAACGTCGATACTATCGTGCTTCTCTGATGACGGCGAGCGTGGTGGCGATTATTGCCATTTTAGAATATATTGGTGTTTCACTCTTTCTCCCAGAATTATCTATGCAGAGTTGGGGAGTGGGTCGAAGTGTTAGTACTCTCGGAAATCCGAATTATGTCGCAGGATACCTCGTGATGCATCTTCCATTCCTTTCACTGATCTACAGAAAAAAATATCGAATATTCTTCTGACTCCTCATTATTGGAGGCATTATGGCAACAGGAAGTCTCATAGGAAGTATTCTTACGCTATTGTTTCTCGGAGTATATTTTTCCTGAAAATCGTACTTCAAGATGCGTGGAGTGGTGTCCGCCTTTCTATGCATGATTATTTTTATATACTGGCTTCCCCATGAAAAAATGCTTTCTTTCGAAAGTCGATTTATCCTCATGTACGAGACGATATCGCCACTCTTTTCGAATGTCAGACATTTCTTCTTTGGTTTCGGTCCTGATGCGATCATCGAGTATTTTCATTGGTATCGGAATACCATTCTGAATGCGTATTTTCCATCGAATATGAATATTGATTCTTCGCATAATATGTTTATCGATATTGCCTTCCAGTATGGTTTCATAGCCTTCTCAGGACTTACTTTCTTTCTCGTGCGTCGATATCGCCACTTGTCGCACTTCGAACGACAGGGATTCTGGCTCGGAAGTATTTTTTTCTCCCTGAATGTCATCGTACTCGCGCCACTCCTTATTTTTGTCATTGTTCTCTCATATGGAGGAAAACTGGAAAAATAGCACATCGCTCACGATAAAAGTGATTCCTCGTGCTCGTAAAACTGAGTATGTCGGACGTATGTCTGACGGAACGCTGAAGATCCGACTGGTCGCCGTTCCTGAAGATGGCAAGGCAAATGCAGAACTTCTCAGATTTCTCGAATGAGAAACGGGAAAACAATGGGAAATCGTAAGTGGAATCACGAATTCGAGGAAGGTGGTAAGAAATAAAAGTATTGAATAATTGACTTGAAATATTTATTACTTTTAATAAAGTAAAACCACTCATCGTTTATTTTAGGTTTTTACTATGTCTATAGATATCCCTCAAAATTCAGAGTTACTCTCGATTCGAGCTCTGATGGCAAATGGCAAGTTACGAATTAATGGAACTATTGCATTCAATAGATTAAAAGTTGCAGAACTGTTGCCCTTAGCTATTAGGGAAAATGATGAATTATTTTTTCCTGCATATCTGAAAGAAAGAATCTTGAAAGCCTTGAAAAATCCTCCCCCACCTCGAGAAAAAGATGCCATTGAAGCAATGGGTGGTATTGATCATTATAAAAGATCACTCGCGGAAAAATCACTTAATGGTAAGAGATATAGGCGGTAATCTTTATACTATTCCTCCTTCCACCCTCCATTCTCGCTCATTCACTTCGATAATTCGTACGGAGACAACGTCTCCGATGGTGCGAATTATTTTTTGTTTTCTCGCGATGGTTCCATGGATGAGATCGACTTCGTATTTCTCATCGCGGGGGAGGTAGCAGGTCACTTCGATCCCATTGTCGAGCTCGACAAAGATCGCCCATTCGGTGAGTCCACTCACGATCCCTGAGAACGTTTGACCGACTTTGTCTGACATATACTGGCACATCACGATCGCATCAATCGCTCGTTCGACATCGGTCGCCGTACTTTCGCCTTCACTACATTTCTTCGCCACTTTTTTCAGGAGGTCACGGTAGTGTTTTTTTCGTTCTTTTGTGAGCGTTCCTTGGAGTTCTTCCTTGATGATTCGGTGCACCTGGAGATCGGGATACCGTCGGATGGGCGAGGTAAAATGTGCATAAAAATCGAGGGCAAGACCGAAATGTCGATGCGCTTTGTCACTATAAAATGCTTTCGCCATTTTCGGTAACAGGAGTCTCGAGTGTCGATAGATCGATGCTTCGGTGGTGAAGGTATCCATCGCATCACGGATGGACTTCGGAGTGATTTCTGCATTTTTTGGATATCCGATAATTTCACGAATGATGACCTGATTCTCGTCGGGCGGGAGATCATGGATACGAGACAGAAAGGGGAGATTTTTTTTCGCACACCATTTCGCTACTTCTTCGTTCGCGAGTACCATGAATTCTTCGATCAGGAGATGGGTTCGCACCCGTTTTCGTTTTTGTACTGAGATCACCGTCGTCCCATCATATTCGAACTTCGGCTCATTGGATTCGAAGATGATTTTCCCTTCTTGTTTTCGACGCTTTTCGAGAATAGCAAACAGTTCCGCATGGTGCGGATATTTTTCAGAGAGCTCTTTCTCGATGGTTTCATAGACTCATTTCTGTTGACTCTGGATCACTCCTTCGGTGAGAAATGATCCAACCACCGTCCCATCTCCACGTAATCGCATGACGATCGAAAGAGTGAGTTTCGGTTCGCCCGGATGGAGGCTGCAGAGATCGTTCGAAAGGATTTCTGGAAGCATCGGAATGACGCGATTCGGGGTATAGATGCTCGTCGTTCGTTTCAGAGCTTCGAGGTCAATATCCTCTCCTTCTTTCACGTATTCACTCACATCGGCGATATGAACTCCGAGGAGGAAATCGCCATTCGTATAGCGAGCGATACTGATCGCATCATCGAGATCCTTCGCGTCGGATCCATCGATCGTGAACGTGAGCCATGATCGAAAATCCGTTCGCGAGAAAGTATCCTTTCGGTCAGAATACTGGATTTCTACCACAGGGAAAGTGAGAGCTTCGGTGAGATTTTCTGTGAGCCAAGAGGGAATGTGGGTCGACGGTTGTACATTTCCGAATTTTGGACGGGGAAGTTGTTCTGCGGCAGAGAGCACAGACGGACTGAAATCAACTCGAATGCCATGTTCGAGGAGTACGAGGTCTTCTTGTATTTTTGGATCAGAAAGATTTCCGACTTTCTCGAGTAGTTCTATTTTGTTTTTCTCGAATCGGGCTCGAGCAATATCACCATCTTCGAGTGAGATTCACTGGATTCGATATTTTCGGATATTGAGCGTACCGTACCCCTCCATGAGAGAGAGATTGATATTTTTTCCTTTTTTCTCGACCGAAAGGAGAAATGATTCTCGACTGCGGTCGTTGAGTTTTTCGACGGCCACTTCGGGAAGTTTCCCTCATTTTTTTTCTGATACGATACGTGCGAGGATAATATCTCCTTCCACATAGCCTCCCCGT
>CAZDFE010000120.1:0-3572 GCA_964504755.1 uncultured Candidatus Peribacteria bacterium | reverse complement strand
AAGCAATTCATACCGAAAGGAGTAATAGAAGTATCATGCCAAATCCATGAATAAAACGTTCTGCCTGAATCAGGACGGTTGTTTTTTTCGTCCAGAGAGAAATAAATGACATCACACTCGTGGATACCAGCCTTCCTCCATCGAGTGCTGGGAATGGCAAAATATTAATTACTCCCAGATTGATCGAGAGCATCGCTATAATCATCGCAATTATAGAGAACTTCACTCCTGCTTCTGCAATCCCCACAAAACCCGCTCCAATCCCAATCGGTCCCGCAAGCATTTCACTCGCTTCTCTTCGATCGGTTTGTGTCTGTGGAAAGAGTAATTTCGAGAGGGTCATTCCAAGAACATCAACCGTCATATGAGACAATGCATATGTCTCATGCGTCGCGGCCATCATGGCTCAACCAAGAGAAAATGTGCGCACATATTCAGGGTCAATCGCAAGGTTCTTATATCCTAAGTAGATGCCGATTTTCCCATCGTGAGGCTCCACTGAGACGGTTCGTACTCATCCCGTTCCCAGAAGAGTGAGTTCTATCGGTACATTCTGAGAGATGGCATGCTTCAGTTCTTCCGTTCGAAGCAGAGTGATCCCATCTATTTTCTCTACGACGTCGCCAGGGAGTATGCCTGCACGAGCTGCAATACTTCATGAAAGTGGAGCCACCTCCACGCCACTATGAATCAAATATCCAGAATCAAGTGCCTCTGTAACCGAAGGAAGGAAGAAGGAGTTATAATCCTTCGGAATCAGAAAATTAGGACTGAGTGGCTCAGGAGACGAGAGAAAAAATCAGAAAAAGATAGCCCATGCCAAGAGGAAATTCATCGTTACTCCTGCGATCAGCACCAGACTTCTCTCCCACCATCGTTTCGCAGAAAAAGCATCGACATCACGGGCTTCATCACTCGCAGGGTCTTCTCCTTTGATTCGAACAAATCCACCGATTGGAAGCCAGTTCCATGTATACTCAGTTCCTTTTTTATCCTGAAAGAGTTTTTTCATCTTTGGGGGAATTCCAATCCCAAATTCCAATACCTTCATTCCCGTCAGTCGAGCGGTGAGAAAATGACCCAGTTCATGAATAAATACAACAAAAGTAAATACTCACAATGTTAAAAGAATGCCAATAATAAGAGCCACGAGAGAAAAATTAGATCAAAAAAAGTATATAAATCCACGAGAGAAAAGCAAACAAAAAATCCGAACCCAATAAGAATCCAAAGGCAAAAAACGGATAGTTTTGATTTCTTTATTTTTATTTCTATACTGCCTGCATGTGACTTTCCTATCGCATTCCTCTCATTACCGCTGTTATCCTCGCCCTGACGGCTTTCGTAAATATCGTATCGTTTCAGTATTTTTCTGAGCGTTATATTGGTAGTTATATCGAAGAAGTTTCGACGGGAACGATTTCACCGAATCCAGAACAACTTCGAGCCTTTCTCAAGCTCGGAACCCTCGATAAAAAAACACAAGAAGAATATGCATCGATCATCGCTGAGCTCTCGAATCTCTCTACTGCGATCGAAAATATCTCGAAAAATCCAGAACTCTATATGTCGAATGCATCGGGAAGTTCTGACTCGATGTTCTCGATTCCATTTTCTTCGGATAAAAAATCATTTGCCCTCCTTAATATCCGTGCATTCGGGGATGATAGTGCGGAAGGTCGATTTGTAACCAATATACTCAAGTGACTCTTTCTCGTGAATATTATCTGGCTTTCGATTATATTTTTGTTATATTTTTTCTGGATTCGATCGATCTTCTTTCCGATCGAAGTAATTACTGAGAATCTTCGTAATATTATCGATCGAAAACGTTATGCGAATATTCGCTATACACCAAATAATGAGTTTTCACCACTCATAACCACCATCAATAGTCTCCATAAATCCCTCTCTATTCAGGAAAAAATCCGTTCTGATTTCCTCTCTGACCTCTCACATGAGATTCGTACTCCAATTACTGCGGTAAAATGCTATTTTGAAGCGATCGAAGATGGCATGATGAAACTCGATCAAAAAACAATTACTATGCTCCAGGCTGAACTCAATCGTCTGATCGAAATTACAGGAAAGATCATGGAATACGAGTCATTCACTCATGATATTTTTGACTCGGTTCGAGTCGAGCGTTTCTCGATCCGCAGAGCAACAGAGCATCTCATCCAAGAATATACTCCCCAACTGAGAAAAATCGGACAATCAATCATAGTTCAGTTCCCTTCTGATTGTATTATCCTCATGGATAAATCGATGTATTCGCAAATACTGCATAATATTTTCTCGAATTTCATCAAATACGCTGGAAAGGACGCCATCCTCACATATTCGTTCGAGAAAACTGATGGGGAATATATTTTTACTTTTGCAGATAATGGTACTGGCATTCCTGATGAAGAACTTGCATTCGTAAAAGAAAAATTCTATCGCGTCGACAAGAGTCGAAATCAAGAGGATCAGAGCATGGGAATCGGACTTTCCGTGATCGACCGTATCGCGAAAATCCACCGTGGTTCTCTCTCGATCGAAAAAAATACCCCAAATGGGGTAAAAATTATCGTAACGATTGCTCGGTAGAACTAGAAGATCAGTACAAATTCTCACTTCACTTTCCCCTCTCCTTGATAGTACTCTCGAACTTCTCGAAGCGTTCCTCGCTTGAATTCTTCGAATTTTTTTGTGATTTCACGCCCCACCACAATATGATGTTCACACCCGAGATACTCCTCGAGTTCGGAGAGAGTTTTTTCGATGCGATGTACACTCTCATACACCACCACCGTATATTCTTTATCTACGAGCGATTTTAGGAGTGTTTGTCTTCATTTCTTCACGGGAAGGAATCCGAGATAGAGGTACTGATGACAGTCGATCCCACTCGCGACGAGTGCTGAAAGTACGGCTGATGCTCAAGGAATCGGTGTTACGACGATTCCTTCTTCGACCGCCTTTCGGATCAGTACGAATCCTGGATCAGAGATTCCAGGCGTTCCCGCATCGGAAACGAGCGCTACCTTCTTCCCTTCTTTGAGGAGTTCGATAATCCGATCCAGTTTCGAAAAACCAGAATGCGAATGAAACGAGAGCAGTCGGCCTCCGTTTTCAATATCATAATATCCGAGAAGTTGCCCCGTTACCCGTGTATCTTCACACGCGATATAGTCAGCTTCTTTCAGGATTCTGAGAGCCCTGAGCGTGATATCTTCGAGATTTCCGATGGGGGTAGAGACGATAGAGAGCATAGAGGTAATTAAGTGTTAACTATTTCATGTTATACAAGATGTGTTTTTCGCCAAACCTTCTTATATTTTTTACTAAGAGCTAATATTAAATTTTGTGCCAAAATAGGGTTATTTGCCAAGTCTTTATCTAAAAAAACGAATTCATCATTGGGGGAATTCAGATTGACATATATAAGACCAAGTACATTATCTTTATCTCTAAAGATGTATCCTTTAAATCCTCTCTCATCCGAAAAGAAATTTTCCATACAAAAGTCTACTCGAAATTGTTGACTTAAACGAAGCTGTTTATCGTTGTCAGGATTAACCTGTGAT
>CAZDFE010000119.1:516-3613 GCA_964504755.1 uncultured Candidatus Peribacteria bacterium | reverse complement strand
GACCATCGTCAAGCGGCCCCGCGCCCTGCCGCGCTTCGAGCCGCTGCCCCGTCGCTGGGTCATCGAGCGGACCTTCGGATGGATGATCAAGAACCGCCGTCTCGTCCGAGACTTCGAACAGCGCATTCGTAATATCCTGAAGGATCGTTCCCCCGAAATTCTCGAATATTATCTCCAACCGAAATTCGATGGACTCGGGCTCGCTGTCGTCTATGAATATGGAAATCTCGTTCAGGCGATTACTCGTGGAAGTGGAGTAGAAGGGGAAGATGTGACTCTGAATGCCTTTGAGATCGAGAATATTCCGAAAAAAATCGACGTTCTCGAATCTGTGAAACGTATGGAAATCCGTGGAGAAATCATGATGCGACGCAGTGTGTTCGAGTCTGTGAACCGAGAACGCCTCGAATCCTGAGAAAAACTCTTCGCGAATCCTCGAAATGCCGCCTCTGGTTCGCTTCGTCAACTCGACCCACTTATCACTCGTTCGAGAAAACTCGAGTTTTTCGCGTATGCGGTTCCGTCCATCGAACAGGGCAGTGAGGATATGTTTTCTATCGAGTCGTATCATGCACTCATGACACTGATCGAGTCGTGGGGATTTACTCGGGTGGATTTTGATTTTGCGCGGATTTCTGGGATCGAGCATCTCACGTCACGGATCGAATCCGAAACCACGAATCGACGAGAATATTTCGATTTCGATATCGATGGGATCGTCCTAAAACTCGATGATATGAACCTCTGGGAAGCCCTCGGACGTACCGAACATCATCCACGATATGCGATCGCGTATAAGTTCCCCGCGAAACAATCTCGCACGAAAGTCCTCTCGATCGAACATTCGGTGGGGCGTTCTGGAATCGTGACTCCCGTGGCGAATCTCGAAGCCGTCGAAGTTACGGGCGTGATCGTGCGTCGTGCCACACTCCATAACTACGATGAGCTCGCGAAAAAAGATGTCCGAGAAGGGGATAGTGTCTATATCGTGCGAGCGGGTGAGGTGATTCCTGAGATTGTGGCAGTCATTCCTGAGGTGCGTGATGGGAGTGAGTGAGTTATTATCGTGCCGACCGCATGTCCGATCTGCCAGACATCGCTCAAGCAAGATGAAGGGAAAGTCGCGATCTATTGTCCGAATCCACACTGTCCTGCGAAGATCCAGTGACAGCTCGAAATGTTTGTCGGGAAACAGGGGCTCAATATCGATGGACTCGGAGCCAAACAACTCGAACTTTTTCTCGAGCTCGGTTGGATCGATGATTTTGTTTCGATATTTCATCTTTCGAGACATCGAGAAGAACTCCTCTCTCTCGAAGGATACAAGGAAAAATCGGTACAAAACCTCCTCGAAGCGATCGAATCCGCCCGACATACGACACTCGATCGGATGCTCATAGCGCTCGGAATTCCACAAGTAGGAAAAAAAACAGGAAAAATCCTCGCAAATTTTGTTTTCACGCTTCGTAGCAAAGAAGAATCGATCATGGAAGTACTCGCACGCATTACTTTCGAAGCGCTCGAATCCCTCCATGATATCGGACCTGAGACGGCTCGAAGTGTGGTCGAGTATATCGAGGAAAATAGCCTCTTTATCGAACGACTCATTCATGAGCTTGATATTCAGATTCCTCTCTCGGATTTGCTTGTTGCTTCGAAAAATTTCAAACTCTCTGGAAAATCGTTCTGTGTCACGGGTTCATTCGATGCTATTTCTCGTGATGCTATCCATGAGCTCATCGAAAAAAATGGGGGAGAAGTACGAACCTCAGTTTCTACGAAGCTGGATTATCTGATCGTCGGTTCAGATGCGGGGTCAAAAAAAACCAAGGCAGAAAGCCTTGGGGTGAATTGTATCGGATTCGAGGAATTTCAGGAGATGATTAGCTAATATCTCAGAGAGAGAATTTGTGTGCAGTAGTTTTCTCGTTGGTTTCTATTTTGTTCTCAATAACGGATTTGAGTTCCATAGTTCCAGTATGGTCTGTGCTAATTTTCTGATCTCTTTCTTGAAAATAATTATTTTCTATATGACCAATTTGATCGAGGTAATTCTGATCATTCGTCAGAAGAGCAAAACGTTTCGATAGAGCAATGATTGTGAGAAATGTGGCTCATTTCTCCTGGGCGTATTGGATCAGTTCGAGCACTTTTTGAGGATCTCTCAGAATGGGGTCAAGAGAGTTATCCATGGTAAGTTTTAGGGCTTCATGCTTTGGGTCAGTTTCAGTATGTCGGGTGAGAAGCTCATTTACTTGTTGCATAATTTCAGCCTTTCTTTGCTCGGAAAGACTAGGATTTCGAGCTTCTAGTCATTGATCTTTTCATGCTTCAAAATGAACTAGATTTTTTTTCGGATCGAGATGTTTCGAGAGGCGGATGAGCGTATACATACCATAAAAAAAGTTACCCCTTCAGAGTAACATTTCTTGATCATTTATGCAAAGAAAGTATATTGACGTCTATTATAAGTATTTCTTATATTAGAATCTAGTGACACCCACTGTCACACGTTCCGCATCCACCCGTTCCGCACGAGTCGTCACCACATCCTCCTCCATGATCCTCATCGTCTCCGAGAATCGAGATGAACATAGACTTGATTTCTTCGTACTCTGGAACCTCTCCCTGAAAAATCATATCACGAAAGTCGATCGAAGTCTCTTCGATACAGAGGGCTGGATTTTCTGTCACACCGAGTTCGAGTTTATAGGCTGCATCATTCGTCGTTTCGACACTGACAGCATCAGAAAGAGAAAGCTCTGAAAGTGCTTTTTCGACAAGTGTCTGAAGTTCACTTAAGGATGTTCCATCTCCGACGAGCTTGATGAGCATAGTGTAGAAAATACAGTGAAATAAGAAATCGGATTTTATAAAAAATCGAGCAAAAAGCAAGAAAAAACCGCCAGAAGGCGGTTTCTCGAAAATTATTCAGCAGCAGTTTCATCCGCTTTGACTCCACCTTTTGGAGCGTGAACGGTAACGATCGCTTCTTCTGCATGAGAAAGCATGTGGAACTTCTTCGTATCGATCTTGAGATCGCTTACATGAAGTGATTTTCCCATGTGATCGATCGCGCTGATATCAAGTTCGAATG
>CAZDFE010000119.1:0-506 GCA_964504755.1 uncultured Candidatus Peribacteria bacterium | reverse complement strand
CTTCGAGCGATTGATGCATCTGACCACCTTCGAGAACTGCTGGAGAAACTCCAACGAGGGTTACGGGAATCTGGATATGTACTTCTGCTTTCATGTCTACGACGAGAAAGTCAGCATGAAGTGCCTTTCCAGTAACTGGGTGGCGCTGAAGTTCATGAACGAGAACGTTATAGCTTTTCTTCTCTACAGTAACGGTAAAAACATGGTTCTGTCCGACCTCACGAAAGAGACGTGTAAAATCAGAAGCCCCAACAGAAACCATAGTCGAAGGGACATCCTTACCGTAAATAACAGCTGGAACCGCACCATTTGCGCGAGTTTCTTTTGCTGCTTCTTTACTGATCTTTGCTTCGTTAGAATGCATACAATGAAATATTAGAGATAAAGCCAACGCATTGTATAGAAAAATAAAAAAAAGCAAGGAAATATTTTCCCTGCTTTTCTTTGCGTATTCTCGTTTTTATCCTCCACCGATCGCACCCGCGAGGTTCATAATCGGCTGAAAG
>CAZDFE010000118.1:0-3613 GCA_964504755.1 uncultured Candidatus Peribacteria bacterium | reverse complement strand
TGATAATATAGAGGATCGTAACTATTCCTGCCACTTTCCAAGAAATTCCCATACCAATAATTACCGCTGGTATGAGTGCAATAATCGGACCAACATACGGAATAAATTCCATAATTCATCCGATGAGTGCGAGAGTGAAGGTTTTTCCGAGTGAAAACTGGAAAACCGTTTCTACGATCGAAAGTCCAATAAAAGTAATACAAAAAATACTTCCCGAAAGGATAAGCATAGCTTTCATCCACGTAGTAAATACATGTTGAATCTGAAGAAAGTGATTTTCGACATACGTTCGTGCTTGTATCGGTATAATTCTCATGAGTTCTTTTCCAATGCTTTTGCGCTCGAGTACCATGAGAAATGTGGAAATACCAATGAGCGTCCAATCAGCAATTACACCTCCTACCTGACTCATAATAGTAAACCCACCGGAAGTGATGGATGATATTTGTGTAGTAAGAAATGATTGGATGTTTCCAGCATTTTGTTTGATAATATCGAGAGTATGATCGATATTTTTTTCTCAGAAAAGGAGTAGTATCGCTCGTTCGATATAGGGATGAAGGTGGAATCACTCGATTCATTCTTTTATATATAGACTCTTTGCATTGTTTACCCAGAGTATGATCGTATTAATAGTATCAGTTACATACGTGACAACGATGGGTATGAGTGTGCCAATAACGATACTTCATAGGATAATAACGATGATATAGACAATAATAAGTGTTATCCATGCTGGCACCTTTTTGTGTTCGCCAAATGTTACGAGGGGATTGAGAATAATCGTAAGAAATCCTGAAATAATAAGGATAAAGACAATGGATCGGATTTTATATAGAACAAAGAGGAGTGCGAAGGTGGCAATAAGGATGATGATTTTCTTGGTCCAGATAGAAAGTTCGTGTGTCATAAGAAGAAAATAGATGTGAGTATTATAAAAAAAACTCCCATTTTGCAATGGGGTTTTATTTTTCGAGCTCTGCTACTTTTTTATTCAGTGTATCGATGAGATGAGAAAGAAACTCTCAGAGAATCTCTTTTTTAACTTCACTTGACTCTGTTTTATATACCTTTCGTTTCCGAAGCTCGAGGGCGGTTATGATTTTATTATAGGCTTCAATGCGCTTTTCGATATCTGGTAGAGTTTTCTGTAGCTTAATATCGAGTTCTTTGATAATCTTTGTTCCTTGTGCCTTGTAGGCTTCAATGATGTACTCATTGACATCCTGTTTTACGATTTCTTTTTCCTGTTCTTTACTTGATTCTGTTTCTTTTTTTTCTTGATTCTGAACCATGCGTTCTTGATTTTCGAGTATGCCACTGAGGCTATCCGATGTGCTCGTGTTCAGGGTTCATACGCTCCCACTTCCTGCATGCACATAAAATAGCCCAAAAGCATAGCTTCCGAGCAACCATCCGATGAGTATGCTATTTCGAATAAGATATTTCACGAGGAGTAGACTATGAATATCACATGAATAGTCAAATGATAAATGCGAAGTTTTCGTGAAGAATCTAATGTACCATATTCTTAAGAACTTTGATACTAGCTCCATCTATTTCGCAGAGTGAAAAATGATCTCATTCTTTACAAAAGAGGAGAGAATGATTCATTGCTTCGATATGATGGGAGTACTTTTCTTTTTGTACTTCGAGTCCATTCTGAATCCGAGTCCAGTCAGTATCGGAAAGTTCTAAAATTGGAATAGTAGGAAATAACCTACTTATAGAAATCGGAACAAGGGCATCGAGTGTGCTCGCCTCATTCACAGAAATAGTGCCTCCATAAGGGAAAAACAATTGGGTTCGTCGTAAGGCGGTAATATATCCTCATTCTACTCCATGGTAGTCTCAGAGAAGAGGTGCGAGTGAGCGTATATAGCCACCAGAAGAAATCGTTACTTCGAGAGAAAGGGAGAGTTTTTTGCGTTCATGGAGTATTGCATCCGTGATTTCTATTGTCCGTTCTGGAATATCGAAATCTATCCCTTTTCGCGCGAGTGCATAGGATCGTTTCCCATCGATATGGAGAGCACTATACTTTGGTGGTATTTGTGATTTTTGAGAAAGTAGGAATTGTATGATTTCTCCATCTGGTATTCATTCTCGAAATGATCTCGTATCAACAGGAAGTATAGTAGTTCCTGCATCGAGGGAATCCGTTATACCACTCATATCTACCGAAAACTGATATCGTTTTTTTCATCATTCGAGAAGGTATATGAGTTTTGTGCTATTTTCTGTTGCCACCAGTAAACAACCTGATGCGAGAGGATCGAGCGTCCCAATATGACCAATTTTTCGTATATTGAGTATTTTTCGGAGTTTTCTCAATACATCAAAGCTACTCATTCCGATCGGTTTATCAATAAGAAAAAACATACATAGAGTAAATTAACTATTCTCCTAGTTCCGTATATTCTGCAGTACGTGGATGGGCCAATAATCGGGGTGGATGAGTCCAGGTGATTTTTCCTGATTGGATGAGTCCATCTTCATTAAAGATGTTAAAATAGCCAAAATTCAGGAAAACCTTTCCGACAATGTCCCCTCGTTTAATAAAGTGAGCACTCACAGAAGCGCCATAACAATTTCGAAAACAAGATCGAGAATCAGCTGAATTTTGTCGATTATCACCCATGACCCAGTAGTATCCCTCAGGAATAAGGAATTGATTTGCTTCTACATGCTCAGGAAGTCGGGTTTGTCATGAGTTTGAAGCAGAGAGGTAGGATTCCTTTAGGGGAATAAATTGTTCTGAAGTCGGTTTTTTTATGAGTACATTCCCATCTTCAAATCGAATAATATCTCAGGGCATCCCAATAACTCGTTTTATAAAATATTCTCGTTGTTTATCAACATGTGGGGTAATAACTACAACATCTCATCGTGTCGGATCACCCATATGAATGGGTATAATTCCACGAATAGTAGACTCGATTTTAGTGAGAAAATGCTCATTTGTGGTATCTGAAGTCTCGTCGGTCTTAAGATAGGAGAACTTATCGACGAGAATATACTCCCGATCATGATAGCTCTCTTCCATCGAACTTCCATTGATTCGAAAGGGGGTAACGATAAAACTCCGAATAAAGAGTACAACAATAAGTATGATGACGAGATCACGAGCAAACGATGCGATTTCTCGAACGGTTCGATTTCCTTCTTCGAGTTTTTCTGTTTCAAAATTTGAAGCTGATTCCATGATAAAGACGCAAGTAAGAGGATATTATTTTCCGTGACACTGTTTATATTTTTTCCCACTTCCACAAGGACATAGGTCATTCCTGCCTACACCCGTATAAGAGGTTGTTTCTCTCGAATCTGCTCGAATAACGCGTACGCCTTCATTCTCAGAAGAAGTAGGGGCTTCATATTCGGTATGTCATAAGTGACTAATATGTTCCGTAGCATTTGTATCTAGGAGTGCTTCTGCCCCCTCTGTATACTTCGAAAGGAGTGTTTCCTCGAGTTGGATACTGTCTAGCGATTCTTGAGCCTTTGCGGTAAGGAGTCATTTTATAACACGATGCCCCATAGTATGAATTAATTCGATAAACTTATCATACGCACGTTCCTTATAGATGACGAGGGGGTTTTTCTGTGCATATCC
>CAZDFE010000117.1:0-3659 GCA_964504755.1 uncultured Candidatus Peribacteria bacterium | reverse complement strand
GATCCGATTGCCTCGCTGGAGCTCTACCTCCATAGTATCTGTGATGAGGCAGATGTACGATGATACCACTTCGATCGGACGAAGCTCTGACCAAAAAAAGATACACCAAAAATCCCACTGACTCGTGGACAGCTAGAATATGAGACTGAACATCTCTCCAAAAAAATCGAAGCCCGATCTCCAAAAGAACTTTCTCGATTAGGTAGCACTCTAGATATACATCCGATATTTACGCTTGTTGATGGGGAGATTGAGAGTTGGGAAAAGGTATAAAAAAATCTCCCAAAATCAACTAGAGAATTCGACTTTTTCTCTCGAGAAAATACAGGAAAGCAGAACGAAAAGTTGAAAAAATGGGAATTTATGGTAGAGTGGAGGAACTAAAATTTTACTAAAAATGACCAAGCCAACATTAAATAACGGAGTTTCCCTAGAAGCTTGAATGCGGCCAAGTATTTTAAAGTACCTTAATGTTACACAACAGGCAACTGATAGAGTGATTCAGATACTAGTACAAATAGATACTACAGATTATGTAAAGCTCATGAATTCGCTTTCATCTTTACTATGAAAAGTTGATTATTCTATAAATCTTTTTTCTATAAATTCATCTTCGGCAGGTTGAAGTTTCTTAGATACTCTTATTCGAGAAACCGCAAATGATGAGCTGAATTGATTATCAGAAACTGATAAATATAGGCAGAATATAAATGTAATTTCTTCTGTTGAACAGTTACCTCCAAATTCATTTTGGTTAAATATTGGAGGTTTTAAAGTTGGCTATATTTCAATTCCTAGTATTGATCGTATTTTGATTTCTGAATGAGGTATTGGAAATAAATTTGGTGTATCTCGAACATTAATTCAACACCTTATTGATACAAAATTTGCTCTTTTGAATACTACCCAAGCTGCACAATTACTTACAGAGCTAGCTCTTTATGATCCATTGACAGGATTGGGAAATCGAAGAAAACTTCTTTTTACTTCGAATAAGGTTTTTTGAAATTCTGAATCTCAAGATGAGAGCACAACACTATGAGCTTTAATGATTGATATTGATTATTTTAAAAAGATAAATGATACCCATGGTCATGATATTTGAGATTTAGCCATAAAGTCAATAGCTCTTCATCTAGAGAAAGTATGATTAGATGTTAAAAGTGATATGATTGCTCGGTTTTGATGAGAGGAGTTTGCTATTTTATTTCGCTGAAAAGATCAACAGGAAATACAGAAAATTGCTGAAAGTATTCGTAGTAGTGTTGATATGCATAAATTAGTAATAAGTTGAGAAAGAGCAGGTGAATTATTATCTAAGGATGATCATTCGGAAAATCTTGATAACTGTATCGAATTTACGGTGAGTGTTGGTGTTGCACTTCGATCAAATTATCACTATTCTAAAGAGTGATTTAAATCAGCTAGATCTGATGTTTTAAGAAATGCTGATCTTGCATTATATGATGCTAAACATGAATGAAGAAATAAGGTATGTTTTAAGGAAAGTGAGTGAGTTTCAAATATTGATAATAATTCAGGAGATCGTAGAAGTTGATCTCGAGCTCATTAACATTAAAATTCAAAAATACCTTACAATTTTTGTAAGGTATTTTTGAATTTTCTAGCCCAGTTTATTATATTCATAGGCTGGCTAATACCCTTTTAGTTCTGTCTGAAATTTCACTTGGTATCATTGAAGCTGTATTTACAGCAGTATCTGCTAAACGCATTGCTCTTGCAGTCACTACTCGCATCATAGACAAGAACTCTTGACTAGGAATCTTATCTGATTCTATTGGGCGAAAATTGGGAAATACTGAATCTCCTCAAACACTTAATCATACAGCATCTAATCGAAATGATGTTAATGTTACCACAGATGTTCTCTTCCGAAGTGTGAATGCCATAGATGAGAAAATTAGATGATAAAAATTATTCTCATAATACTCGAAAGAGTAGGAAATCAACTGAAAAATCAGGGATTTTCTGAGAGCGTTTTCCTGATGCCTATAGTGAGAAATATAAATATATTGCTAAATAATATATTTAATTAATAATTATAAATAGAGGATGAATTTCTCGATATGAGTATTATATTTATATACTATTTTTCATAGATATTTCCGTCTCGACTTTTTCTATTTTTTCGTATAATACGGCTCCAATACTCCAAAACTTCGCATGAGGCGCTGTTTTTATTTACACCTATTTCCCATGAAATTCTCTCTCGATAACATTATTACTGACTACGAAAATCTGGAATCCGAGCTCGCGGACCCAGCTATTTATGCTGATCTCAAACGCCTGAAATCCGTCAACCAGAAGAAAAAATCGCTCGAAAAAACAGTAATTCTCTATCGGGAATATAAGCAAATATATGCGAATTATGATGAAGCGAAGCGTATCCTCGCGGAAGAAAAAGATCCAGATATGATCGAACTCGCGAAGATGGAACTCCAGTCAGCAGAAGAGCGTATTCCCGTTCTCGAAGATGAACTCAAGCTCGCCCTCCTTCCGACTGATCCGAATGATGAGAAAAATATCATCCTCGAAGTTCGTGCGGGAGTGGGTGGAGATGAAGCAGGACTCTTTGCGCTCGAACTCGCGGAAGCGTATAAGAACTTTGCGAAAAAAGAGGGCTACAACGTCGAAGTTATGGCAGAAGCCTGGAATGATGCGGGTGGATATAAGGAAGTGATTTTTAAGATCGATGGTGCGGGGGCGTATTCTCGGTTCAAGTTCGAATCGGGAGTGCATCGAGTTCAGCGTATCCCACAGACGGAGAAAAATGGGCGCGTGCATACTTCTACTACGACCGTGGCAGTGATGCCCGAAGTCGAAGATGTGGATGTCGAAATTCGAGAAGAGGACCTCGAGATTATCGCGTGTCGCGCGAGTGGAGCAGGGGGTCAGCATGTGAATAAGACGAATAGTGCCATCCGTGTCGTACATCTTCCATCAGGACTGGCTGTGGAATGTCAGGATGAGCGTTCTCAACTCCAAAATAAGGTAAAAGCGATTTCTGTCCTGAAGGCTCGACTTCATGCCATGGAAGAAGAGAAAAAAGCAGCAGCCGAAGGAGCGGCTCGTCTGGCACAAGTCGGAACGGGGGATCGAAGTGAGAAAATCCGAACGTATAACTTTCCTCAGGATCGTATCACGGACCATCGGATCAATCAGAATTTTTCGAATCTTCCCGTGATTATGACGGGGGAACTTGCCGATATTATCGATGCTCTTGCTATTGCGGATCAGACCGCAAAACTCGAAGCGGCTGCTGGATAAAATCTGTTCTATGTACAAAAATCTCGCTTTCGGGCGAGATTTTTTGTGTGAGGTTTGTGATTTTTCGGGCGATATGATAGACTCGGAAGGTACTTTTTCTATGTCGATCGAATCTCCTCCAGAGCCTGCATCCCGAAATCCAGATCAACAGCTATCTCAATTTCCATATCATGGAGACTTTTCAGTGATGGTTCATGATCCTCGATATCGCGCTGAGAAAAATATTTCTGGAGAGAGTTTTTCGAGTACCTTTTTCCCATTTGCGGATATTCCACTGTTTCTGAGTGGAAAACTCTGACTCAGTGGTACTGAACTCAGCCTTCGATATCCTGGTCCACAACGTGCCTCCCAGATACTCCATACTCCTACTG
>CAZDFE010000116.1:889-3661 GCA_964504755.1 uncultured Candidatus Peribacteria bacterium | reverse complement strand
ATCAGCGAGTCCTCGCCATGCGACACAGTTATGAAACTCGGTATCTTCTTGCATCATTCCACTCGCGTCTTTCCATTTCCGATTCGTCGCGATCGAGAATGTGGCGACTTTTTGTCCATTCGGAGTTTCGCGGATCTCAGGCTCTGCCGTGAGATTCCCGATGAGTTGTACTTTGTTGAGAGAATTGCTCATATGAAGTAGGGTTACAGTATAGGGGTATGGGCGCAAGTATAGTAGTCTTTTTTTTTGAAAATACAAAAAATACCAAGATTTTTCCCAGATTTGTCGAGTGGGACTCAATACAAATATTTGATTCTCTTCAGTCTTTCACTACAATGACTCACGTAATTTTCATTCTACGAAATGGCTACCAAAAAGAAAAAGATCCTCATCATGACAGCCACGGGTGCTTATAATCTCGGGGATGAACTTATTCTCAAGGAAGAACTCCAATTTCTCCAGTCCCACTATGGAGAATATGCAGAGTTCAAGATTTTTACCTACGATGAGAAAAGTGCGTTTATCCATGATCCTACCGTTCCATTCGTGAACTATTTCCCGAATGACATTTTCCGAAAGTTTTTTCAGAATATTGGATATTTTATAAAAAATATTTGGCTCATTGCTCGGGCGGACGTGATTATTATATGAGGTGGCGGACTCATTTTCGATAATGAACCAGGGGTATCGTTCGGACTGCTTATTTTTCAGTGGTGGTTTCGTACCAAGATTGCTCGTGTATTTGGAACCACGATCGTGTATCTCGGCATCAGTCTCGAAGTGAAAAATACAAAAAATAAGATGAAGCTGAGTAAAATTTTTTACCCGTGAGATTTCATCATTGTTCGCGATACGCATAGTCTCGAACTGCTTCAGGCACTTGAGATACCCTCATCTCAGATTCCCGATATTGCTTTTCTCCATGAGCCACAGGCGGTTCAAAAACCAGGACGAAAGCGGGTTGGGATATCGGTTCGAGGTGGATTTCTCGGCGATGGAGAAGAAAGTATTCCTCATATATACAGCTATCTTCTCGAACATGGCTATGATCCCGTATTTCTCGTTCATACGACGAGTGGAGATGAACAGCAGAATGATCTTCTGTTTATTAAGCGGATTATGGCAGGAATGACCTATAATATTACTGGTACTATCGAACAGACGATGAAGGTCTATCCAACACTTCATGCGGTAATTGGGATGCGCTATCATGCGGGTGTACTCGCATGCGTCCATGACATTCCTTGCATTATGGTGTCATATGGTCCAAAAACAGAGGAACTCGTGAATCTTCTGAGTATAAAGGAATTGACACTTTTTTTGGGTGATGTTTCTTTTGATAATTTTGAGAAAATGTGGCATACTCTCGAGGTGAACTATGATGCCTATGCGATTCGAATGCGGGATCGACATCAGAAAATACGTTCTGATCTGATGAAAATGCTCCAGAATTTATAACTTCAATACTTTTTTCTATGAATTGGGAAGCACTGAAACAAAAGACTATGCCTTTCGTTGATAAAGCGAAAGCAGCAGGGATTAAGGCCCTTGATTTTACACAAAAGCAAATGCAGTCTACCCCCATTACGCTAAAAAATGTAGCAGAATTCGAAACTCTCAAGTCAGAAAAACGTCTGATTATTATTACGTATAAGGAGTCAGATCCTCTGGCTCGTGAGATTTTGCTTCGAACCCCAATGTGGGGAGCGCAAGCCTGGACGGATGCAGCAACATTACGATTTCTGGTGGCTGATCAAACACCAGAGCTGGTAGCTCATCTCGGAATTACCACTCCAGTAGATATGAAGATTTGGTATAATGGCAAGAAAACATATGAGACAAATTCTTTCGACTCGATCCTCACATGGTGGGATACTCGGTGCTATACGAAATCAACTGATGAGGCGCCCATCATCGAAAATCCAACTCAGCTCGATCCTCTTGCTACTAAATAACTTTCTTTGCTATGGCCATCGAATCTCTCGACTTTCTCTATATCTGTCTTTCGGTCATGATTATTAGTTTTACGATCCCGATAACGATGATTCTCTGGCGTGTCTATGGGATGCTCGAACGGGTCGATCGAATCCTGAATTATGTCGATCATGTTCGTGAACTCGCGATGCAGATCGAGCAGATTCCCATGCAATTTATCGAAAAAATACTTGGTAAAATCAAATAAAAGTCCCGATTATTCGGGGCTTTTTTGTTCGATGATGGTATGATAGATGCCTTCCACCACGATTCCTCGTTTTGGTATTTGTCCTGCGGAAAGGGTAATATTTGTCTCATTACAGAAGAGGTAATTCTCACTCCATCCAGAAAAGGTAGTTCCATCGGGAGTACATTTTTCGATCAACACTCGAACGGTTTTTCCTCGGGTGCCATTTCCGAGCTGGAGAAATGCTACATGACCCACGTTCATCAGATGCTTGAGTCGTGATTGTGCTACGTGATTGGGAACTTGGTTTGGGAAAGTTCCAGCTGGTACATGATAGTGATCAATATGGGCCGAAAACGGAAATGCATGGAGCTGAGAAATCCCGAATTCTCTGACGATCGTCTCGGTATCGAAGAAATCCGTATCAGTTTCATCTGGAAATCCGACGATGAGATCCGCTCCGATATTGAGAGTCATTCCATCCATTCGCCGAATATTTCTAAGTTTCTGGAGCACACTTCGTACTTGCTCACCATCGTAGTGGCGATTCATGGCTTTGAGGATTTTCGATGATCCCGACTGGATCGAGAGGTGTGCGTACGCATTAATTC
>CAZDFE010000116.1:0-879 GCA_964504755.1 uncultured Candidatus Peribacteria bacterium | reverse complement strand
GGATTTTCGAAGAGTGCGATGAGTCGATCGGAACAAAACTCAACTCCCAGAGAGGAGATGCGTAAACGTTCGAGCGTGGTTTCTTCGAGCACTTGTTCGACAAGTTCGACAAAGCGCGAATCCTGATAATCGTTCGAAGAATGGCTTCCCCAAGCGCCGAGATTGATCCCAGTAAAGACGACTTCCTTTCCTCCATGTTCGACAAATTCATTGATTTCTCAGAGAATCTCTTCTGCAGGCCGCCACTTGTGGCGACCTCGAGCCTGGACCGTGAGACAAAACGTACAGAAATTATCACATCCTGTCTGGATCACCATGTACTTTCTCGTGAAGAGTTCTTTTCCTGCAAGTTTCTTCAGCGATCGGATTTTGGTTTGCATCATTTGTTTTTTTTCTTCGGGGGTCATCGCATAATCATCAGGATCTTCGGGAAGAATTTCTATTTTTTCTCGGAATGGTTCGAGCTTATGGTAGACTTCGAAAAATGCGGGATCCACGACGCCATCACGGATATTTCCACATCCAGAGAGGTAGAGTTTCTCATCTTCCTTCAGGAGGGGAAGTCGTTTTTTTGCATGTTTGACCCACTTGGCTTTCGCCTTGTCCGTCACGACACAAGATGCGATAAAATACCCAATTTTGTCAGACAAATGTGGGTGGACGAGCCATTTTTCTGCGAAGTATTTATTCGTTTTGCAACCGAAGACTTTGTATTCCATGGCGAAAATGTATGGATTTTCTCGAAAAATACAAAAAATTGTTTGTATGTATCACTTTTTGAGGTTGTATATGATCAATGAGTAGTAATGGGTAGATTTTTTTGCCTTCTTTCATTTTTTTATATACTCTCATACATGCTCGTTACTCCCTATTTCATCC
>CAZDFE010000115.1:0-3690 GCA_964504755.1 uncultured Candidatus Peribacteria bacterium | reverse complement strand
GTCCACGCGAGGGAATATCCGCATCCTATTGCTGAAGCTTCACTGGCTTCTGGATTCATTTTTCCACTCGGATAGATGTAGGTGCGAACAGGTCTGCTTATGAGTTTTTCGAGTGCTCGTTTGGATTCACACATTTCATAGTGCTCCTGCTCTTTGGTGAGAAGGGAATGTTCGCTGTGGGTAACCGAATGGGAGCTGATCGTCATGAGTGGATTTTTCGAGAAATCTATTACCTGCTCTTCGTTTATAAATCCAGTCACTCCGAATCGACTCGTAATAATTCCGAGGAAAAATGGAATCTGATATTTCGTTGCGATTGGTACCAGGAAATCATGCATATCGATCCATCCATCATCGGCAGTAAATATCCATACGGTTTTCCCAGGAAAACAGTTGCTATCGAGGGCATCGAGGAATTTTTCTCCATTCATGAGCGTAATTTTTCCTGCCTCTTTCAAACGTTCGACTTCGGCCATTTGTGCATCAAATAGCGTAGGTGGAACGGAGAGTCCTGTGGTTGTGGGGGTATCACGAGTATCGTTATTTCGGATATAGTGATACATAAAGAAAGTAATTTTCGGATTTTGCACGCATGATGGCATATTACTTTCTTGTGTATTTTTGTTTGATTCTTGAATGGGTTCAAAAAATAATGGCTCTTTCGAAGAGTTGTATTCATAAGCCATGGATCCGATCGTGATCGATAACAATAAGAAACCAATGAGGAAGGGTATGGAGAGAAAAAAACGATGGGACATGAATATAATCCTAAAATAGGGCAATCCGAAAAAATAAGGACGAATCCTATGATTTATCCTTATTTTGTCAAAAAAATATGCGTATGGTGAATTTTTTGATTTTTGACAGAAGAATCAAAGTGTTGAGCCACTCTCAAAAAACTACTTCTTAACGATTTCTCCAGGGAGAGTGGTTCCATGCGTAGGAATCGTTCGTCCTGGATAGATCACCGTATTGGCTCCAAAGCGTACAAAATCGCCAACAATCGCACCAAGCTTTCTTCGTCCAGTATTGATGAGTGTTCCTTTCGAAAGAGCGTGGATATTTGTATTATCGTGTCGCCAGTTTGTCGTAACCATTCCAGATGCAAAATTTACATCATTTCCCGCAATGGTATCGACGATAACGGCTCATTGGGCAATCACAGTGTCGTCCCCGAAATAACAGCCTTTAATTTCCGAGAATGATCCAGCTCGAGTTTCTGCGCCAAAAGAAGAGTTTCCTCGGATATGAGTGTAAGGGCCGACTTCACAGTTTTTTCCGAAATAGACATTCCCTTCGATATACGTTCCAGTCTTGAGGATTACCCCTTCTTCGAGGTATATATTTCATTTAATAATCACTCATGGTTCTATAATTGCTCATTTATCTGTTATTTCAGAGTAATTTCCGATAATCGCGTCGTTAGCTTTTAGGAGATCCCAAGGGTATCCGATCGTGATCCATCGACCCATTGCCTCTACGACTGAGTATTTTTTCTCTCGGATGTATTGGTGAATGAGATCAGTAATTTCGAGTTCTCCACGAGGAGAAAGCGGGATTTTCTCGAGATCATCGAAGATGGTATCATCGAAGCGATGATTTCCTATATTTGCCAGATTTCCGAGGCTCGGATTGGTTGGCTTTTCGATGATACCAGTAGCCTTCCCTGAACTATCTTTCGTGAATATCCCGAAATTTTCTGGTTGATCGACGGCTTTGCAGAGGGTGGCATATCCAGTATGTTGAGCAAGTTTTCGTATATCATTCGCATCATAGAGGTCATCGCCGGATACCACGAGAAATGATCCAGTAATTTTCCCTTTGAGTGCAAGGATGGCAGCACCAGTACCACTGAGTTCTCCCTGTTCGATATAGCGGATCGGTTTTCCATGAAAAGAAGTTCCGAAATATTGTTCGAAACATTCTTTTTTGTACTTTACGATCATAAAAATATCCTCGAAAAGATCGATAATTGGCTCAATATTATGTTCGATAATGGTTTTTCCACAGAGTTTCAGGAGTGGTTTTGGGGTTGTTTCTGTCAGGGGCCTCATCCGAGAGCCTTCTCCCGCGGCCATGATAACAAGGTGCATACAATGGATGTGATTAATACATTCACTTTAGGATATAAAACCTCATGAAAAAGTAAAGAAAAAACCATCATTTTGATGGTTTTTTATAGGGCGATGTGAGGAATGATGGTAAGAGGAATGCCTTGAATATCTTTCTTCCCTGCTTTGGACTCATTGATAAGCATATATCGTTCGACCTGGCTATGGTAGTCCTTATCGAAGGTTTGGAGGGCTTGGGATATGGCATCGGTGCTTCGTGGATTTACGTCGATAACAGTGAGTTTTCCTGTTATTTTCTCTTCGAGAATGAAGCTCAGCTCTGCTCCTGATTTTTTTCGATAGAATGAAAAATTATGGGTTTTTCCGAGTTTTCGCTTCAGCTCCAGAAAGATAAAATTTTCGATCATACCTCATTTGAGGGTTCCTTCCGCGTGTATATCTCCGAGAAGAGAAGCAGGGAAGGAGAGATTAGTGAAGTATACTTTTACGTGCCGAGAAGTTTCAGTAACACTATTTTGGATCCAAGGACCAACGGGTGTAATAATATGGTGTTCGAGGAGAAGCTCAGTATATTTATGGATCTTTCTCCGAGAAATTCCCATGATTTTCGCGATTTGATCGGCTTTAAAGAGATTTCCAGTATTCATCGCGAGTACTCTGAGATATTCCATGAATGTTTCATATTCCTTTTTGAATATTTGTGATTCTATAATTGAACATTTATTATAAAAATCATACTGAACACTCTCTTTTTCTTCGATATGAATGGGGAAATGTCCGATGTGAAGGTATTCTTTCTTGAGATCATTGAGGGGTTCTATGTCACTTTTTCCTGCCATTACCTCACTCATTTCTATAGGAAATCCTCTCCACTCTGCAAATTCTCGAAAACCAATTCCCTCGAGTGTGTAGGTATGAATCAGTTCATGCTCGATTGGCTCTATGCTCGTAAGTATTCCTCTAGAATTGGGATAATATGATTCTATAATTGTCTGAATTTTAGGGAATGAGGTCGTGGTATTGCTATCGATAATCACGATACTTTCTTCTCGATCGATAGACTCTTCTAATATACCGTCGAGTTCATAACCCTCTTCTATATTGATCCAATGTACTTTCTTCTCTCCGAAAAGTCCTTCTTCCTCAAGGGTTTGCAAAAATGTGGTTTTTCCAATTCCAGGCTCACCAATAAGGGCAATATATTGAGTCTCTCAGAGGAGGAATAACTCTGAGAAAGCATCGATGTGTTTTTGTCTGCGTATCATAAAAGGCATTATTTGACTCATTGTATCAAATAATGCCTAAAAGAGCAAATATTCAACCTAAAATTGACGAAGAAAACGAATATCAGGATTCTGAAAGTATCGCATATCAGGTATGCTATGTTTGATCATCACGAGACGATTGAGTCCGAATCCAAAGGCAAAGCCAGAGTATATTTCTGGATCGAGACCACCTTCTCGTATGACGTTCGGATGGATCAATCCCGCACCCATAAACTCAATCCAACCTGATTTTTTGCATATTCGACAGCCATTTCCATCACAAAATGGACATGAAAAATCTACCTCTACTCCCGGTTCTACGAATGGTAAGTATCCAGGACGCATTCGAATAC
>CAZDFE010000114.1:0-3711 GCA_964504755.1 uncultured Candidatus Peribacteria bacterium | reverse complement strand
TTCGAATACTAACCTCTTTTCCGAAGAGATCAGAAAGCATAGTAGTAATTGTAAATTTCAGATGGCTCATGCCGATATTTTTATCTACTACCACCCCCTCTACCTGATAAAAAGTATTCTCATGTGTCGCATCCACATCTTCATTTCGAAAGACACGTCCTGGAATAATCGCTCGAATGGGAGTATTTTTATTGCGAAGAATCAGGTTCTGCATACAGGAAGTCTGTGTAGCCAGAACATTTCCACTTCCTTCGAGCCAGAAGGTATCCTGCATATCACGCGCAGGGTGATTTTTCGGAACGTTTACGGCATCAAAATTCAAATATTCCGTAGTCACTTCCATCGATTCATAAATATCGAATCCCATGCGACGAAAGGTATCTTCGACATCCTGGCGTACGATTGTAATAGGATGGAGGCTTCCTGACTCAGGAGCGAGCGGGGTGGTAACATCTTCCCATTCATTTTGGAGACGAGCGGCAATAAGTGCTGTCTCGATTTTTTGCTTCTGGATTTCGAAAGCATCTGTGATCGTATCACGAATTTCATTGGCTCGTTTTCCGACGATTCCACGATCTTCGGGACTGAGGTCTTTGAGTCCTTTGAGAATCATGGTAAGTTCTCCATTTTTTCCAAGAATCGTATTTTTATATTCGATGAGCGCTGATTCTGAATCGAGTTGATCGATCGTATGAATCACATTTGTTTCTAGATTTTCGAGAGAAGAGAGCATAACGAGTGGGAGAAAAGATACGAAAGTTAAACTTTGAGTGGCATAATCAGGTGGCGATAGTTATATTTTCCATCTTCTGCAGGAACACCTTTGACGACTATTGGAGAGAGTGCAGATTTATATTCGAGACTGATGTAATCTTCGCGCATCACTCCGAGAACTTCGAGTAGGTACTGAGCATTGATTCCGATGATATCTTCTTGTCCTTCAGTAGAACCCGAGAGAGAAATGCTACTTGCGCCCACCTCGGTATCACCAGTAGAAATCTCTATAATACCTTCATGCCGAGATCGAATTCTCGTATTATAATTATTTTCTTTTGCTACGAGATTCGCCTGACGCAAACTTGTGACGAGCTCACTGCGAAGTACGATCGATTTTGTCATGAATTCACGAGGAAAGAAACTCTCATAGTCTGGGAATTTTCCCGAAAGGAGTCGAGAAGAAAGTCGTATATTTCCAGATATAGCGAGTAGTTGATTCTCGTGAAAATAAAGTTCGACGATTTCATTTTCTTCATCATTTACCATCTTTGCTATTTCGCTGGCGGTTTTTTTGGGAATAATAATTGGTGCTTGTTGGATCGTATTCCCCGGGATTTTTATCGCGAATTCTGAGAGTCGGAAACTATCAGTCGACGCAAAAAACAATGATTCAGCTCCAGTTTTGAGACATATGCCCGCGAGAGCGGGTCGGATATTACCATCAGCCGTAGAAAAAAGGGTTTTCTCAATTGCGGTTTTAATGTCTTTTGCTTTTACGGTGAGAGGATTTTCTCGTACGAGTGTCGGAATGATGGGGAATTTTTCTGGACTCGTTCCTTTGAATTTGGTTTGGCTACTTTTTGTTGTGAAGAGGAGACTTCCTCCTTTTTCCAGCTCGACCGTCACTTCTTTATCCTGAACTAGGGCAATATAAGACGTGAGAAATTTCGAAGAAATCGTGAATTTTCCCTCTACTTCAATATCTACCTTGTCTTCGATGATATATTCGATCGCCATTTCGAGATTATTCCCTGTGAGTACCAGTCGCCGGTACCCCGCTTCTATCAGGATATTTTCGAGAATAGGCGTGAGATTATTCGACCCAGTAGCATGACTGGCTGCATCGATGGCTTTTCGAAATATGTCAGTCTCAATACGAAATCGCATGAATAGTAGATAACAAATAAATATAGAGGTACTTTTCGCTTTGAAAGGGAAAAGTAATCCAAAAAACGTTCTCATACGTTATGAAAAAAAGCGAAAAATGCAACTTTTCCACGAACTTTTTGATTTATTCATCTTTTTTGGTATACTCAGGGAAATTGTTCCAGATAACTTAATTCTTTTATACCATGGCAGAACTCTATGAAAAGAGTGCTGGCGGTATTGTGTATCGAAAAATCTGATCTGAGATTCATGTGCTTATGCTCGCTTGGAAAAATGCGAAAGATGAGCTCGAATATGTCCTCCCCAAAGGACATATCGAAGAAAATGAAACCGTACTCGATACGGCGCTTCGTGAAATCTCGGAAGAAACAGGACTCTTGCAGCAAGATCTGCATGTCATTAAGTTCATGAATAAGATTGCATACTCATTTATCGCTGGATACCTCGAAGGAGCTCCTATTATTCATAAGGAAGTTTCTCTCTTTCTCGTAAAATATACTGGAAAAAATGAACCACGTCCCAGACGAGAAGAACGTTTTGTAGGATATAAGTGGTTCACTCCCGAGGAACTCAAAAATATTTTTATAAAGCCCGATGTTGTCGGATTTATCGAGAAAAATATTCATTTTATGTAGAGGCGTTCGCTCAAAGTGGCTGGCTCTTGCTTGATTTTTCTCAGTTTCCTTATATGCTTCCTGTGTCTATTTATAACTTTTATGAGCTATGGAATTGGTCTACAAAAATAATGAACTCACGATCGAATCAGAAAAGAAAAGTATCGTATTCGGAAATGAGGGAATGATCCTCGATGGAATGTTGATCGAAATGGCGGGTGAGTATGAGAAGGGCGGATTCCTCCTCCATGTCCTCGAAGTTGATGAGCATCGATACTATGAGCTTCGGGTAGAGGGGTATACCGTCTGATATATTCCAGATGATATTGTAGAGATTGCTTCTGGGGTACTGGATTTTCTCGGGGATATTGATGTCCTGATTGTTCCTGGATCGAAGACAATTCATTCCGTCATCGAAAAAATCGAACCTCGTCTCATTGCAGCATATGGTCCAAATGCTCATGAACTTGGTGTGGTGATGGGAGTTTCTGATCTTCCAGTACAAAAATATAAACTCAAGGAAGCTGATTTGGTAACAGAAAAAACACCATGCATCGTTTTTGGTGCATAAGTTTGAAAGTGTTGTTTTTCTGAAAAAAATATGATATTCTCATCGGAGTATCATATTTTTTTATACCAGTATGTCAGAAAATATTTCCCCAGATGTTGCACCCCAAGAGAAAGTTTCTTCAGATATTGAAGCCTCTTCATCGTCCCTGCATCGAGATAACCCTGATCAGCAGAATGAACAGATGTCTGAATCCAGAAGTCCGGTTCATAATTCTGAGAGTGTAGATAACGAAAATGAGGAGACAGTGGCACCAAAAAGTTCCATGATTTCTACGCTTCGTCTTATTTCGGTCATTCTTTCAGTATTGACAGGTCTTGCTACTCTCGCATATACGGTATATGGATTTCTTCGTGAAGAAAAAATAAATCCCCCCGTGGTTCTCGTAGAATCAGGATCACAGTTGATTCGATCAGAAAATACCATTATTCTGCATTCGAGTGATATCAGGGCTGAAGTAACAGCAACGGGAAATGAGGATGCCGTGATTCAAGCGATGATGCAACAATATGGGAATAAGCATTCTGGAGTGGCAACCAACATTTTTGTAGGTAAGGTACGCTGAGTTCAGGAGCATATTTCCTCGCCATACGGACAACCCCATCTTGCTACGGATAATTATTCCCAGCGAAATATTGTGCTTAC
>CAZDFE010000113.1:1507-3742 GCA_964504755.1 uncultured Candidatus Peribacteria bacterium | reverse complement strand
GAATAACCCCTTGTCTATATTATTTCCCATTTTTCTAATTTCACTCAATCAAATTGCTATTCCTATAATATCTTTTCTCATTATTAAGAGGACGAATGCACTTCAAATAATAATCCCTATTGGTTGAGTTCAGAAGTAATAAATGAGAAATATATCAAATAACATGAGTCATACAAGTACAGTAATTGTGAGTTGTATAATTTTTTGTAAGAAAGATTTTCTATCTTCAAGTGAGTGTCACGGTTTTCAATATATTGGCATAATTTGAGGATATCATTTTGGATCAAATCCTGCAAATATATCCTTTATTTTTCCTTCTTTTTCTCTATACTTCCCCCATGAATTCCACACAAAAACATCTTCACGTTATCGGCATCGGTGGTATCGGCGTTTCGGCGCTCGCTCGGTATTACAAACATCTTGGCTATTCGGTGAGTGGTTCTGATGGTTCAGACGCTCCACTTCTCGAAACTCTTAGACAAGAGGGATTCATTATTTCGATCGGACACGATGTGAAAAATCTGCCCGAATGAACCAATCTCGTGATCTATTCAGAGGCAATTATTACGAAGCCGGATCTCGCTCCTGAAGAGCAGATTTATGCGAATCCAGAGCTCGCCGAAGCGAAAAAAAGAAATATTCGCCATATTTCGTATCCGGTCGCGCTCGCGGAAGTATTCGATGCGAAACAGGGAATTGCGATCACGGGTTCCCATGGAAAGTCCACCACGACGGCGATGACGACCCTGATGCTGGCCAATGAATACCGAGATAATCCGACGATCGAGATTCCAGATGATGGTGCCTTCGCGTATATGCCGACGGCGCCTGGATGTAGTGCGATTATCGGGACACAGGTGCCACAGCTCGGGAATACGAATTTCTATAGTGAAATTGGTGCTGAAAACTTCGTGATCGAAGCGTGTGAGTATAAGCGTTCATTTCTCCAGTATCATCCGTATATCACCGTTATTACGAATATTGACCTCGATCACCTCGATTATTACAAGAACCTTGATGACTACCTGAGTGCGTTTCAGGGAATCGTCGATCAGACGAGTGGATTCGTGATTATTTCTGCGAATGATGAAAATGCACAGAAACTCACCATTGCTCCTGAAAAAAAGATTGTCGTCGGAAATGGAAAGATTATCTATTTTCCTCGCGTCGAAGAAATGTGTTGTAATACAAAAAAGTGTTATACCGTCGAGAAAGATATGCCACTTCCCGAGCTTCATCTCCAGGTTCCATGAGAACATCTCCTTCAGGATGCGTACCTCGCGTATACGGTTGGACGACTTCTCGGAATGCAGGACGATATCATCGTTCCGAAACTCGAGTCCTATAAAGGTTCCTGGCGACGATCCGAAATTGTTAAGATGACAAAAAATGGAAATAGGCTCATGTCGGACTATGGACACCATCCGAACGAGATTCGCCCTACACTTCGAGCCATTCGAGAAAAATATCCTGACAAAAAACTCTTCGTCGTCTTCCAGCCGCACCAGTATTCGCGTACGCGGGAACTCCTCGGAGAATTTGCGACAGCCTTTACTGATCTTGATTTACTTGTGATACCGAATATTTATTTCTCTCGGGATAAAAAAGAAGATGTCGAGTGGATGACGACTGAGAAATTAGTTACCGAAATTGCTAAACATCAGCCAAACGTACAAAATGGCGACGGACTCGAAAATACCGCGAAACTGATCCAAAAATACGATGCAGAAAATCCCGATACTTCGATCATTCTCCTCCTTGGTGCTGGGGATGTTGATGGATTGAGGTATGAGATAGAGTAAAATATAACTCCTATCATTCTTGATTCGAGTGTTTTTTCGAAATAAAGGAATTCCCTACAGAGGACGAAAAAAGTGCACCTATCTTAGCTCCTGTCATTCTCGGCATGAGAATCTCTTTCTAGGAATAAAAGAATCCTCCTGTGGAGGATGACAAAAAAGAAAAATTTTACAAACTATGAATCCTGACATTACCAACATCGATCCTGCGAGTATGGATAGTACTCTTATGGGTATGAATTTGAGCCCCTCTCATCTCATCTGGTCGACGATCGCGACCCTCGTACTCTCACATGTGGGAGCCGTGTATCTGAAAAATAATACTCCACGATGATATTGGTTCTGGTTCACGATCCTGAATATTATCTTCGGATTTTTGTTCATGTAATAAAAAAGCCCACCGATTAAAGTGGGCTTTTTTATTCATGAACCGTTA
>CAZDFE010000113.1:0-1497 GCA_964504755.1 uncultured Candidatus Peribacteria bacterium | reverse complement strand
TAAACTTTCACTCCGAGCTCGTATACTGAATCCTCTGTCTCCATGAAAAATCTCGTACTGCGACAATCCTCTCCTTCTGACGGTGGCATATTCCATATTTGAACTACTTCCGAGAAGGGAGCAGGCTTGTATTCCGAATAAAGCCGATCTCCATCGATGATATCTTGTATAGCCCTTTCATTGATCGAGAAATCAGTTTCTGGGGACTTCTTATTGCATGCTACGAGTGTAGCATGCACGACAACATACTGTCGACTGACTCCAAGTGTCCGTAATAGAACATTCTGATTATCCTGCTTCCATTTTGCAACAGAGCATTGCAGGAATTTTCTTCTAGAAGTCTTGGTAGACATAATATTTCTCCCCCCATCCAGCTCACTCTGGACAGGGATATTGATAGATTTTGAAGGGGAAAGTGAGTTTCCCTTATACCAATTCCCAGCCAATAATTGCTGGACATATCTAATGTACTTCTTCTTCTTCTTTCTGTCAAATCTCTGACATTTTTTGCTTTTTCTGTTCTTTTTCCTATACTTTTCTGAATCAATTTTTCAGGGTATAATCCATTTTTTTATGAAACAATCACGCCTCGGAATTCGTATTGCTGGCCCAGCGGGCCTCGGGATGCACTCGGTAATGGATATTGTCGCGAATGCGTTTGCATCGCTCGGGTACTCGATCCTCACGGACAGTGAGTATCAGTCGATCATCAAGGGGGGAGTGAACTACTACGATGTGAATATCTGCGTGGGGACACCATTTCTCGCGCGCTCGGTCGATATCCTGATTGCTCTGAATGATAAAAATATCCTTCCGAATCTCGCGGATATCTCAGAAGGTGGGTATATTATCGCTTCGAAAAAGTGGATCGATCTCGTCGAAAAAACCGTTCCTGATGTTCGCGCGCGATATCGAGTGATCGATCCGGAGATTACGGATAAATATGAGAATACGTATCTCGTCGGGATTCTCGCGGGCATTCTCGGTGTTCCTGCATCGGTATTCGAGTCGTATATTACAAAAGCATTTCTAAAAAAAGGAGAAGAAATCGTGCAAAAAAATAAAGACATTCTTCATGAATATGCTCGAATTGGTGCGGAGCATTATACGGGGGAAATGATGTTACCGAAGCTTCCAGAAGGGATTTCTCCCAAGAATGTAATCTATGGAAATCGGGCGATTGCGTATGGGGCGATTGCGAGTGAGCTCGAGTTTTTCTCAGCGTATCCGATGACGCCTGCTTCGACAATACTCACAGAAATCGTGAATTCGAAAAAAGTAACCTACCTCCAGGCAGAAGATGAAATTGCCGTGATGAATGCGGCGCTTGGGGCATCGTTTACGGGAGCACGCGCCATGGTGGGAACGAGTGGAGGAGGTTTTGCTCTGATGACCGAGGCACTTTCATTCGCAGCACAGGCGGAGTTCCCGATCGTGGCCGTTCTTTCCCAACGAGCGGGTCCGAGTACAGGCACACCGACCTATCATGAGCAATCT
>CAZDFE010000112.1:1136-3803 GCA_964504755.1 uncultured Candidatus Peribacteria bacterium | reverse complement strand
ATCCAACACTCGGTTCGAACGATGATGAGCTATGGACTGGCTCCTGATTTTCTCATTGTTCGGGCGGATGCTGATATAGAAGAAGATATGGTGGTCAAAATTGCTCGATCATGCGGACTTCCTGCGGAACATGTGATCGCAGCACCGACGCTCGATACGATCTATCGTGTCCCAGTCTCATTCGAATCTCAGAAAATGGGAGAAAAGCTCGCGAAAAAACTCTACCTCACACCCGTTGCTCCCGATATGGCGAATTGGGAAAAACTCCTCTCGAATATTGACGCTTCGACGGAGCTTCTGCGAATTGCTATGGTGGGGAAGTATGTCGGACTGGAAGATGCGTATTATTCGCTGAATGAGGGCCTTCGAGCTGCGGGATTTGCCTTCCAGAAAAAGGTAAAACTCGAGTTTATCGAAGCCGAAGATATCGAGAAAAAAGGTGTTGAAATATTGTCAGAGTTCCATGGAATCTGCATTCCTGGGGGATTCTGAACCCGTGGAACGGAGGGGATGATCATGGCGGCCCAGTACGCTCGTGAAAACAAAATTCCGTATCTCGGAATCTGTCTGGGTTCTCAGATTATGGCGATCGAATTTGCTCGAAATGTTCTCGGAATCACCGATGCCTCGAGTGAGGAATTCACTCCTGAAGGAAAGAATAATATTATCCATATCATGGAGCATCAGAAAGAACTCACGACGAAGGGGGGAAATATGCGACTCGGATCATATCCGTGTGTGATTCGACCAGAAACGCTCGCGAGCGAAGTATATGCGACCGTGATACAGAATGGAACCGTTCATGAACGGCATCGTCATCGTTTCGAGTTCAATCCATTCTTTCGTCCTGCAATGGAGGAACAATGATTTATCGTATCAGCAACGTCTCCTGATGGAACTCTGGCAGAAGTCGTCGAAATCAAGGATCATCCCTATATGATCGCGACACAGGCTCATCCTGAACTGATTTCTCGACCGTTTCATCCGCATCCACTGTTTCTCGGATTCGTGAAGGCGATGGTGAAATAAAGAGGAATATAGCAGATTTTGCAAGGATTTAGGAACTATGATATGCTGACTAGGTTTATCATTATCATAATTTATATGCCTGAAATGGAAATCAACCAGAAGCGTAATTCAGTCATCAGGTGACTTTTAATATTTATTTCAGCTATTTATTTGTATATTGTCTATTTGAAAGATTTTTCGGGCGGAATATGGATTTTTTTATTTCAATTATGACTTTGATGAATAATTATTTGAGCAGATTATATTGAAAAATACCATTTCCTTGGTTTCATATCCACTTCTTTTAAGGCATTAACAGGGCCCATGATTATTGAACAATATCTATATTTTTCCATAATGAACCATGGAAAAAGTGTAGATGAATTTATTAAGGATTCTATCATAATTATAATTCTTGTTTGTTTTTCTATAGGCTTCATTGGATGGATATTGTACAACATTATTACATTCTCAAATAAAATCTCCGAAGAAGTAGCTATAAAAATATCAGGAAAGGAAGTAAAATGAACACTCATTCAAACTGTTTCGAAGGTTATAATAGAATATATCATCCTACTTATTATTTATTTTGGAGTTAGAACAATATTCTGAGAATCATTAATAGAAATATACACTGGAATATGATTATTAGCTCTTGCACTTATTTCCACCATAAGACACCTAAATACATACTTAGTGTGAAATTTTCCTGAGAAAATGAACACTGCAAAGAAATATATTTTACCAATAATTCCTGCCTTCATATTACTTTGGTTTTGATTATCTGGCAGTTGAAGTTTCGAATCATACTTTCCCTTTCTCGTTTATATAATTGCTATTTCCTTACTCTGGACAAAAGAATGGATTTCTCCTCAAGTCAAGAAACATTTCCAGAATGAAATTCCTGATTCTGAATTCGTATCAAAGCCTCTTCCGGAAGAAACTAATAAGAAATAGTAATTTGTTTGATTTTGTTTACCTTTTTTCTATACTGCTTCCACTTGCGATAGGTGGTGGAATGGTAGATGTGCGACTTTCGCGAAGCGATAGAAGCCATACTCCCGAGTGCGAGTATTCGTGAAGCGAGACGACACACGAGAGGAGTACACGTACCAAACTTCTCGATCAGAAAAACTTGCCGAGGTGGTGGAATGGTAGACACGTACGTCTCAGACGCGTATGCCCATAGGGTGTGAGGGTTCAAATCCCTTTCTCGGCACCAATCAAAATCAGTGAACGTTTTGGGATTTGAATCCGAGTCCCAAGAAGTGACTTATGTCACTTCGACGACGAAGAGAGGCGGGTCGCGGCCGGAGGAGCGACCAAATCCCTTTCTCGGCACCAATCAAAATCAGTAAATATTACGGAGAGATGGCAGAGTGGTTGATCGCGCAGCTCTCGAAAAGCTGTTTGCCGCAAGGTAACGAGGGTTCGAATCCCTCTCTCTCCGCCAGTATAAATTATAAAGTTTCTTGATTCGAATCTGAGTCCCAAGAAGTGATTGTAGTCACTTCGACGAAGAAGAGAGGCGGGTCGCGGCCGGAGGAGCGACCGAATCCCTCTCTCCAACCTCAAGGGGTGTCTCTCTCCGCCAGAAAGTATCATCTTGATTACAAATCATTCAGTAAAAACTACCCAAAATTTTTTGGGTAGTTTTTG
>CAZDFE010000112.1:0-1126 GCA_964504755.1 uncultured Candidatus Peribacteria bacterium | reverse complement strand
GCCCCTACTGGCTTAAGATATTGTATAAATTCTGCAGCCTTAAAATTTATAAAATCACATTAAGATAAGTAGTTAACAACCGGTTGATAATTAAAGCCGGTTGTTAAAATTTTCTCATAATCTAAGAAATATTATCTTTGTAACTTTTTTGTATGTCATCATTAGAAATGTGGGAAGAGAAAATGAAGGAAAAATGCAAAAATACTTCATTTAGAAGTTTCCTAAAGTCAGTATGATCTTGGCAAGGATCTAATTTTTATAAGACAAATGGAGATATTTCTATCTATCCACCATCGAATCGAATTGGGAATCTCATTTCTCCAAAGAGATTTGAAGCAAATATCGATGAATTATTGCAATATGGAGTGAATTACGATGCTACTGTCAGTTTTTTTGAGAACTACATGCGTGTATTCCAGAATGTACCGTTAATGTCGATACGACTGCTTCCTCCAGCAGTAAATAGCGATTATTCTGAAATGTCATGATGGGGGATAAAAAATTGTTATCTGTGTATTTGAGCCTGTATTGATAGTGAGAATATTCTCTATTCATTTGAAGTGAAAGAAAAATGTAGCAATATTTTTAATTCAGTTATGGTGTGGGATAATTCAGCAAATGTGTATCAATCCAATAGTGTAATACGATCATCAAATATATTTTTTTCGAGATTTGTAGTAGACTCGACTCATATTTACTTCAGTTCCAATCTGATATGATGCGATAATTGCATGTTTTGTGATGGATTGGAAAATATGAGTTTTTGTATCAATAATAAAAAACTTGGAAAATATGAGTATGAAATGGAAAGGGATAAAATCCTAAAATATAAAGACTTTTTTTACCGATGGTTGAACGAAAAAGTGGATTCAAATGGGAAAAACTTAGTCAGTAGAAATGTCACAGGATCCTATATCACGCGTTCGGAAAATGTTATGAATGGATATTATTCCTATAATATCATACATGGAAAAAATGTTATACTCACGTGAGCAAAGGATGGAAATAAGAATATGTTCAATGTCATTATGTCATGAGCTCCGAATTTAGATAATTGTTATAATGTTATCAATTCTTGATGGGGATGAAATATGTATTGTTCCGATACGATAGCCCAATGATATAG
>CAZDFE010000111.1:0-3823 GCA_964504755.1 uncultured Candidatus Peribacteria bacterium | reverse complement strand
AGATATAATACTCAAATTCTTCCAAGATATTCCCTTACACCTTAAATTTTGGCCCTATGGCAAAAGCAAAAAAAACAACTTCTGAAGTAAAAGATATTGCAACGCTTCGTACTCTCGATAAGGCAAGTCTTATGGTAGAACTGAAGGAGGCACAGAAGGCACTTTTTGTTCTCAATATGAAACATTCTCTTGGTGAACTCAAACAGCCACACCTTCTCAAGAATGCTCGAAAATATATCGCTCAGATTTCCACATTTCTTACTTCAGCTCTCTAATATTTTAATTTCTACCTCATGCGTACTAAGACCGGTGTTGTTACCAGCACAAAGATGCAAAATACAATCGTGGTAACGGTTGAGACTTACAAGACTCATCCTAAGTATAAAAAACGTTACAAATCATCAGTAAAGTTTTATGCTCACGATGAAAAAGGTCTCGCAAAATTGGGTGATGTGGTTACTGTTTCTGAAACTCGACCTCTCTCTCGTTTGAAGCGTTGGATCCTTATCGAAGATTCTATTGTCTCTTCTTCACTCTAATTTTATCCCGTCCAATAATTTCCATTTCTATGATTCAGACAGAAAGTAGACTCGTTGTGGTCGATAATACAGGAGCTCGTGAAGTTCTTTGTATTAAAGTTCTTAAGGGTTCAAAGCGTCGTTACGCGAGTGTGGGTGATATTATCGTAGTATCAGTCAAGAAAGCACTTCCAAACGGGAATATTAAGAAAAAGACAGTTTGTAAAGCGGTTATCGTTCGTACAGCAAAAGAAATTCGTCGTGAAGATGGAAGTTATGTTCGCTCTGATGATAATGCTTGTGTGATTATCGATGATAAGCTCGAACCAAAAGGAACTCGTATTTTTGGACCAGTGTTTCGTGAGCTCAAGGCTCGAGGGTATCAAAAGATTGTCTCCCTTGCTCCTGATGTTGTGTAATACTCCCATTATTTCTCTCCAAAACTCTAACTATTGTTGCTATGAAAATCCACAGCGGTGATCAAATCGTCGTCATCTCCGGAAAAGATAAGGGTAAAAAATCAAAAGTTCTTCGCGCTAATCCTACTGAAAATACAGTGGTAGTAGAACAAGTTGGTCTCGTTACTCGTCATATGAAGCGCCAAGGTTCAACTCCTGGACAAAAAGTAACATTCGAAAAGCCAATCGATGTTTCTAACGTTATGTTGCTTGATCCAAAAACTGGAGCTCCTACTCGAATCGGATACCGAGTCGAAAATGGAAAAAAAGTTCGCTTTGCAAAATCATCAGGTACAACTCTCTAATATCTTTCCCCATGTCATTCAAAGATCACTACAAGAATACTGTTCTCAAAGAGCTTGCTAAAGAGCTCGGAATTGAGAACCCTATGCAGATTCCACGTATCGAAAAAATCGTTCTTAATATGGGTATTGGTACCTATGTTGCGGCTGGAAATAAAGATTTCTCAAGTCTCAAGAATGATCTTGCCCTCATTAGTGGACAGCTTCCTCGTGTAAACCATGCTCGTATCGCCATTTCGAACTTTAAGCTTCGAAAGGGAATGCCCGTTGGTATGATGGTAACTCTTCGTGGAGATCGTATGTTTGCTTTCCTCGAAAAACTCGTGGCTATTATCCTTCCTCGTGTTCGTGACTTCCGTGGTATTTCTGCTCGTGGGTTCGATCAGGCAGGAAACTTTAACTTCGGTATTAAGGAGCATACTATTTTTCCAGAGGTTCCACAGCTCGATGTCGTGAAGCCACATGGACTTCAGGTTACAATTAAGTTCAAAACAGAAAGTGCTGTTCATTCTAAGGCTCTTCTTGATAAAATTGGTTTTCCATTTACGAAATAATTCTTCTTTTCTATGGCTCGCAAAGCTCTCGTTAATAAATGTGCAGACGCTCAAACTGTTGCTGCTCATGCTCATGCTCTTGGTAAGGAGGTTCGCTTCGCGACTCGCCTCTATCATCGTTGCTCACACTGTGGACGTTCTTACGGATATATGGGAAAGTTCGATCTCTGTCGTATCTGTATTCGTGAAAAGGCAAATGCCTGAGAACTTATGGGTGTTCGCAAATCAAGTTGGTAATAATTGCTTCGCCATTCTTCGAATTTTTACTTTTGTTTTTTCTCTCCTATGATCATCGATCCTATCGCAGATCTTCTTACACGTATCCGAAATGGTTACCTCGCTCGCCTGAGTACTATTGAAGCTCCATATTCTAAGCTGAAGGCAGAAGTTCTTCGTATTCTCAAGAAAAATGGGTATATTGTAGATTTTTCTTCTTCAGAAGATAATCGTTCATTCCTTATTACCCTTCAGGATGTTCGAAAAACAAAATATGTTCCATCATTTCGTCGCATTAGCCGTCCTGGTCAACGTATCTATGTTCGTTCTGCTGATATCAAGAAGTCTCGAAATGGTTTTGGAATCTATATTCTTTCGACTCCAAAGGGGGTGATTACTGGGTACGAAGCTCGTACGCTTGGTGTTGGTGGTGAGCTTCTGTGTGAGATATTCTAATCTCTCTCCTCTTTTTTTACTCATTTGTATTTTTCCTCTATGTCTCGAATCGGAAAACTTCCTGTTACAATCGCGAGTGGCGTATCAGTAGAAATTACTGCTACTGAAATTACCGTGAAATGACCAAAGGGAACTCTTTCTTTTAATATTCTTCCTGGTGTTAGCATACAGCAAGAAGAAGGAAATATTGTTGTTTCTATTACGAATCCTGAAAATGCTCAAGAAAAAGCATATTGGGGTCTTACTCGTGCCATGATCCAAAATATGGTAACGGGAGTTTCTGAAGGATATAAAAAATCACTCGAAATTATCGGTGTTGGATACAAATTCGATGTAAAAGGCCCACAGAAAATGGAACTTTCACTCGGTTTCTCTCATAAAGTTAATGTTGAGGCTCCTCAAGGTGTATCAATCGAGACAGATAAGGATGATAAGAATAAAATTCATCTTCTTTCCCATGACAAACAGCTCCTTGGTTACTTCGCAGCGTATGTTCGCTCGCTCAAGAAGCCTGAACCGTACAAAGGAAAAGGAATTCGTTATGTGGGTGAGTACGTTCGTCGTAAGGCTGGTAAGACCGCAGGTAAATAATTTCCCTAAATCACTATTCCAATAATTTTGTCACTATGCTTACTAAGGTAGAAAATCGTGTTCGTCGTGCTCGTCGTGTTCGTTCTCGTATTGAGGGAACGTCTACAAAACCACGTCTTTCCGTATTTCGAAGTAATACTCATATTTCTGTACAGGCGATCGATGATATCAATGGAGTAACACTCGCGAGTGCTCATGATATTGCTATCACGGCTGGTACAAAGTCTGAGCGTGCCGCACAGGTTGGTTCCACTATCGCAGCAGCAATGCTTCAAAAGGGAATTACTACATGTGTATTCGATCGTGGAGGATACCTTTATCATGGTCGTGTAAAGGCTCTTGCTGAAAGTGCTCGAACTGCTGGTCTCGTTTTCTAAATCTCCTATTTATCTTAAAATCGTATGTCAGATATCCAGAATCAAACGGTTGAAACTCCTGAAACTGCTCCAGCTCCTGAGGCTTCATCAGGAGAATCACGAGGTCAAAATCGTGGTCGTGAGAATGGTCGTCCTCGTGGTGATCGTAAGCCTCGTCGTGATGGAATGCGCGAAGAAGAGAAAGAGTTTCGTGAAGAAATGCTCTCCATCGATCGTGTAACACGCGTTACTGCAGGTGGTCGTCAGATTCGTTTTCGTGCCTCTGTTGTTATTGGTGATGGAAAGGGTCGTGTTGGTCTTGGAACTGGAAAGGCAGGTGAAGTTCAGGTAGCGATCGAAAAAGCAATTCGT
>CAZDFE010000110.1:0-3847 GCA_964504755.1 uncultured Candidatus Peribacteria bacterium | reverse complement strand
GAGCAATTGTTGTTAATGTATCGTCCATAATGAGGAGGGAACGCCCGAGGGAAGCCCGAAGATCATTGATTCGCTTGAGTCATGAATTTCGGATCAATGCACTATTTTTTCGGATTGTACTCCTCTGTTCGGAAGTGAGTGGATCAATGACATTCCATACCATTCATCGAATCACAGGAATATTAAAATACGCGAGCCCATTTTCCTGGACCGTCTCGATGAGATAGGTTCCACTATCAGGAAGTGGAATATTCACTACAACAGACTGTCCCGCCTTCAGAAAAGTATCCTCACTTACGAGAGTATTCGGAAAAGTATATTCGAGTACATCTCACAGAGGAGTTGTGACATAATATTGACTCCGGATACGAACATCCGATGGGACACGAAAACGAATAGTTACACTGCGTTTTCCAACCGTCTTTCGAACTCGATTTTCTCAAGAAGCAACATGGGTCCGATCCAGAAGTACATTTCCAGAAAATGCTTGTGGTATAGAAGCATTTCGGTCGAGAGAACTCATGCCCGTAGTGCGATACGCTGCCAGAGTAATATTCGCCATACCACTGCGAAAGGGAAGATTCTCCAGATTAAGTACATTTCCCATTACCCGTTCTGTCCGAGAATCCTGACTCAGGAGCATATCCCCCCATATATTCTGAGGGAGAACAATCTGTTTCTGATCAACCTTCAGTGGAATACGATCCCGAATATTCGGAAGGAGAGGATACTGCAGGCTCGTAGGAGAAATGAGAGAAATCGTTGATGAAATCGTTGTCTTGAAACTATTTCCACTCGCAAGAATAAGTGTATATTTTCCTGGAACATTCGGAAAAGTCAGAACCCCCCGAAATGTTCCATCGGAACGAACCGGAATCAACTCAGATTGTTCAGCAGAACCATCGATACGAGAAAGATAGACAATGACATTCTTTTTTGTATCAACAACACTTCCCTCGAGAAGAATAGATTCCCCAGCAAAATAGAGATTCGGAATTGAAGTACGAAGTTGTATTCAAAGTGATTCAAATGTTCGAGCATCTATATCTTTTCGGCTTATACCAGGAGTGATTGTGCCTATGGGCGTTACACGAACACCCGACACTTTACCGGTATTCAAAGGGGCAAGCATCTGAAATGCCTTTCGAGAAAGATCGATAAGTTCAGGATGTCGAGCACAATTCGGTCGATCATTTGCTCCCACTACCACACCTGTAGCACCATACATCACATGAACCCACTGTCATAGCGGTATCTCACACAGTGCTGCCGAATATCCCTCCTGAGAAAATATATCCCCATTCGCTGTCCCCTGTCATTCGAATGCATCAGAATAATAGGTGGCATCATAGGAGTTTGATATCTCAGCAAACACTGCAAAGGGGAGGAATGAAACGAGAAGAAGAAAAAAGAAACGCATTTTATATAAAAAACTATTGAGGTATAAATGGACTTATTCCAGGTAAGTGAAGCGTATCAAAAAAGGAAATTATAGTTTCAATATCCGAAATAGTTACTTTTTTTGCCGAAGCACTCCAGTACCAGTAGGCATACTGGGTACCGAGCTGGTATGGATAGTACACATTTACTGTTGCATTTCATGATGGATTCAGCAAGTATGAGACAATGAATTTCTTTCCATTTTTTGCTGTTCGTACGAGCGTCTCTGACTGTTCTATATGGAGACGAAATTGATTCGCTAAATGCTCTATATCGAGTGAACCCGTATATGCCTCCACATCCTCAAATGGACGCAAAAAATAATCTTCCCTATCTGAAAAACTTCCATGTTCGATAGTTTGAGCAATACGATTCTTATTCGGGAACTGAAACTGTAATTGTACCTGAGGCAGGCCATATCCATCAACATAATAGGAAACACGAGCTCCAGAACCTATTTGCGAAATTTCGAAAAAAGGATTTCTTTGTGTTTGTAACAATGTATACATCTTTGGGAATCGGATTTTCTCGAGAAAAGAAAATACATTCTGGAGCGTCTTCGTATCAGTAATGGCATCAGTGGGATATATTTCAGCCATACAGCCATCATAGCGAGTATAGTACCAGATGAATGCTGGACTGGCACTATCATCGACAGATTTTTGTTCCTTTTCAATCAGATAGAACTCCTGTGATGATCCCGTATAGATTGCAGAGCGTATTCATGAGCGATGGAATCCTGATTCGATCAGAGAACGCTCTATCTCAACTCCTGTAACCTTCCCAGCATCCTTCGAACATGAAACATAGACTCGAACTCGATTATTTACATTCGAGAAAACCCAACCATAGATAGATTCATGCAGGAGAGTAAAATTATCTCGCAATACGAGTCCATAGGATTCCAGATTCGGAAATGTAATCATGCCACCAGACGGAAGTCGACCACCATTTTTCGATCGATGTACCTGTTGCATAAAGGCAAGAAACTCTTGATCCCATGAGGCTTTTAGGGAAATATATCATTCCGATTTCTTATCGAGAAATTTTGCTATAGAATCAATGGGGATTATATACCCAATAACCCCATTATCTGAACTCACAGCAAATGGTATTCCGATAAGTCGAAGCGATCGATCGAACGCTCCTCCTCCAGAATTTCCATGATCGATACTTCCATCTATCTTATAGACACCATTCATAAATCCAGCCACCTTCCCTTCGGTACGAGTAATTGTATCACCGCCAATCATAGGATATCCATACATAATCACATCTTGTCCCATTTTTACACCATCGATTGTTGGGTCGATCGATACTGGAGGTATATGGAGAGCATCCCGTAATTCGAGGAGAGCAATATCGAGGATATCATCGTATGCAATAAGTCGAGCTTCGGTCGTACAATATGGAATCGTACGAAATGATGATGAAATACATATTTCATAATATCCCGTAGGTGTATTCGTATCTCGACCTTGGATCACATGTGCATTCGTCAAGATACGATTCTTCCCGATCAGGACAGCACTTCCGAAATGCGAAAATTCAAAACTCTGTAATAGAGGATCACGCTCATAGGTTTTTATCTTCACAATACTCGAGAATACACGCGTCTCCTCTCCACCCTCTTGAGCCAATAAATACCACGGAAAGCAGAAAACCAGAAGAATGCTACCAAAAATACGTCGATACATGCAAGAAAAGAAAATGTATTTAGACAGGAGAGATCATTTCACCCCCTACTTCAGTCCCTATAATATCATCCGATTCATCATCACTCTGATCGACTACGGTGGCGCTTGTGAAGGCATCATTATTATTTTTGAGTTTTGCGAGAATCACTCCTTGCGTTGTTCGTCCTGTTACGCGTACATCTGCGAGTGGAACTCGAACGGTTTGCCCATCCTTCGAAATCAGAATAACACTGGCTGTACTTTTTTGATCATCCGTGAGGGTAAATGCTCCGATAATTTGTCCTGTTTTCTCTGTTGTAGCGCCCACCTTTACTCCCGAACCACCTCGACCCTGCTCGCGATAGTCTTCGAGTGCAGATACTTTTCCCATTCCATTCTCTGAAACCGTAAATACATACTTTGCTTCTTTTCCAGCAACACAACCCTCGACAAGGGAATCACCATCAGCAATCTTCATACCACGAACTCCAGCAGCAGCACGACCCATCACACGAACATCATTCTCGTCGAACTGGATAGCCTTTCCACCGCGAGAAACCATAAGGATATTATCCATACCATCCGTCACACGAACCCACTTGAGCATGTCATCGTCGTGTGGCTTCATAACGATCAATCCACTCGAGCGAATATTCGCAATTTCAGACATATCAATACGTTTTACGACCGCGCGGGCACTAATCAGGAACAAATGCTTCCCTACCGTATTC
>CAZDFE010000109.1:0-3876 GCA_964504755.1 uncultured Candidatus Peribacteria bacterium | reverse complement strand
CGTGAGATTTCGAGGATAGAGTACATGTGCTGGGTTTCTCCACGGATGATGAGATTTCGAATGGAGTCATTATTGAGCATGACTTCACGAGCCACGACTCGCCCGGTTCCGTCAGATTTCGGGAGAAGGGACTGAGAAATTACACCAGTGAGTGCGAGTGCGAGCTGCATACGGATCTGATTTTGTTCGACGGGAGGGAATGATTGGATGATACGATCAATCGTCTGTACCGTGTCATTCGTATGGAGGGTCGAAAAAACGAGATGACCCGTTTCTGCGAGGGTGATGGCGGTTTGGATGGTTTCGAGGTCACGCATTTCTCCGACGACGATCACATCTGGGTCTTCACGCAGGAGTGATCGGATTCCATCGGGAAAACTATTAAACTGTTTTCCGAGTTCACGCTGATGAATGAGCGATTTTTTATTTTCGTAGATGAACTCTACTGGATCTTCGAGGGTAATGATGTGTTTCGAATTGAATCGATTAATATGTTCTATCATCGCTGCCATTGTCGTCGATTTTCCACTTCCAGTCGGTCCGGTAATGAGGATAATTCCTTTTTCTACTTGGGTGAGGTCGAGGAGGTGTTTACTGAGTCGTATTTCCTCAGGCTCAGGAATTTTGGAGGGAATCGTTCGAAAGGAGATACAAACCCCCTTGAGGACTCGTGACATATTCACACGGAATCGAGTACTATTTCGTTCGAAAGAAATATCCATTGTTTTCTCGGTAAATGGTCGAGAAAGGAGTATTTCGCATATTTTCGCGATCTCATCAGAACTGACCTTTCCGAAGTTTTCGAGTGGGACAATATCACCGAGCTTGCTTCGAATATAGGGATAGTCCCCTGGGCTAAAGTGGAGATCAGAAATATTATTCGTTATAATATCATCCACGAGCGTGAGAAATCGGATCAGTTCCATAGAAAGGGGATTAGAAGGTATCACTTCCACCAAGTCTATCATATGTGTGCTCGGGGTGTCAAATCCTGAAATATATTTTGATTTCGAAAATACTCGACAATCGAGAAAATATTCGTATATAGGACTCATGAAATTGATTGTTGGCCTCGGAAATCCAGGTCCAGAATACTCACATACTCGACATAATGTTGGATTTCTCATGATCGAAGCCCTTCGTCTCGAATGGGGATTTGAAGACTGGAAGGATTCTCGTTTTTTCGGAGTGATTTCTGAGGGAAATATTTCAGGAGAAAAAGTAATTCTTTTGAAGCCCACGACGTATATGAATCGTTCGGGACAGAGTATCTCGAGTGTTGTACAGTTCTATAAGCTCGACCCAAAAAATGATCTTCTCGTGATTTCTGATGATATCGATATGGAATTCGGGAAAGTCCGGTTTCGAGAAAAATGAAGCCATGGTGGACAAAATGGGCTCCGCGATACGATCGAAAAACTCGGAACGGATGAATTTGCTCGGATCAAGGTGGGAATCGGTCGTCATGAGTGCTATAGTGTGAGTGATTGGGTATTATCTCGATTCCAGAATGAAGAACTCGAAACATTGTCTACTCTTATTTTGAAACAAATATGTGAGAAAGTGAAGGAATGGATATAATCCCAATGGACGATGGTGTTTTTGAACGAAGATATTTTCAGTATATCCAGCGTTGTGAAACAATTGCAAGACTAACAAATAAGAAACAACAAGCATGCTGGAGGATACTTTTATGAAAGGATATGGTTACTGTTGATGAAGTTCATGCTGAATATCCAAAGCATGAGCAATTCTTTGATCTTAAAAATCATATTAATGCTTTAAAGTATAAGCAAGACACGGTTGGGGTTGCGTTTTGGAATATAGTGGCATCAGGTGTTCTCGATCACCCCTATTGGAAGGACTATTTTGTTGCTATGGGAACGCCTATAATTAAGCTCTTGCGATGAAATAATGGAGTTATTCATGTAAAAATATATGTAAATTATGCAAGAACAAGACGGCAACAAGTATCTTCCATTGATGATTCAGAACTTATAGTATCTTGGAATAATATTCTTACGCGCCTTAAAGAAAAGCTTACATACTGGTACCCACATCTAGAATTCACCGCTCAACTTATTTCTATTCCTTCAGATCATGCGTCTCGATAAATACCTCGTTCTTCATTTTGGCTTTACCCGCAATAAGGCACAGTACCTCATCGAAAGTGGGCTGATTCGTGTGGGTGGAAAGCTCATTCAGAAGGCTTCCTATGATGTGGATACAGAGGTGATCGAAGTGCTCGAAGATAGGCGAGTGGAGTGGGTTTCTCGCAGTGCGATGAAGCTGGCTGGATTTCTCGAACAGCATCAGGATATTTCAGTTTCTGAAACGTGTTGTCTCGATGTAGGGTCATCCACGGGTGGTTTTACTCAGGTGTTGCTCGAACAGGGAGCTCTCCATGTCGATGCGGTCGATGTTGGGACGAATCAGTTACATGATTCACTTCGTTTGGATCCGCGCGTACGTTCGTATGAGCAAACCGATATTCGCGAATTTTCGTCTGAATCCCCGTATGATATCATCGTGTGCGATGCTTCGTTTATTTCTCTCACTGTTTTATTTCCTGCGATACTTCTGTTGGCTCAGCGAGAAACGCAGATGATCTTGCTTTATAAGCCACAGTTCGAAGTAGGCTCAGAAAATCTTCGAAAAACAGGCGTTCCCAAGGATGAAATGGTCGTGGCAAAAAAAATGAAAGCATGGGAAGATTTCGTACTTTCTCATGATTGCTCGATTCTCGCGAAAGAAAAATCGAGTCTTATCGGTGAAGCGGGGAATCAGGAGTGGGTGTACTGGATTCGAAAACGATCATCTTCGGTTGCCTAAAATCCACTTTTTCCTATACTGCTCACGTTTCTTATTTTTCTTCCTATGTGACGTTGACCTACGGTGCAAGCCCAGAAAGAGGCTTCCGCGAAAGTAAAATCAAAAATTAATGCGATCCATGCGAAACTCATCGCTATCGCGGCCGAACGCGGTGCGGATCTCGGACAAAATCATGCGCTTGCGGATGCGGTGAGTGCCGCAAAAAAGGCAGGAGTGACGGCGGATGTGATCGACCGTGCGATCAAGCGTGGCGCGGGACTCGATACGGATGCTAAAAAAGTCGAAGAAGTTCTCTATGAAGGATATGTCCCTGGAGGAGTTGCGGTGATTATTCGTGCCCTTACGGATAATCGAAATCGTACCGCTCCGAATATTCGTCATATTTTTTCTGCCGCGACAGGGAATCTCGGTGAAACGGGATCGGTTTCGAACTATCTTTTCGATCATGTCGGGCAGATTACCCTTCCACTTCCGACTGATCTCGAAGCCTTCGAACTCGCTCTCCTGGAAACAGAGGCTCAGGACTATCGTCCCGAAGGCGAAAATATGCTCGTCTTTACTGATCGAACGGCGCTAATGTCAGTGAAGCAGGCTCTCGCACAGCAAGGATATACGTCAGAGAAGGTGGAGTTTGTTTTTCTCCCAAAAAACTATATCGAAGTGACGGATTTCGACACCGCACTTCATATCTATATGTTTCTCGAAGCGTGTCATGATGACGAAGATATCGAGGCGGTTTGGAACAATGCCGATATTTCTGACGAACTCTGGAGTCAGGTACAAACCCATGTAGAATCACATCGATTCCGTACCTAAATCGAAAAAAATATTGAAAAACGAGAAAAGCAGTCTATACTACCGTCAATTAACTTTTTTTGTATGGCAGAACCACAGAATGACAGTTCAGTTCCAGTAGGTTCAGGAAATCCTCCAATTCCTCCTGTTGGTGGTACTCCTGTGCCTCCGCCACTACCTCCACGTCCGAAAACTTCGAATGATGCTATTTTCCAGAGATTTCTCGTTCATCCGCTTACCACATTCGAT
>CAZDFE010000108.1:0-3878 GCA_964504755.1 uncultured Candidatus Peribacteria bacterium | reverse complement strand
CTACAAACCATTCAAAGATCTCTATGGTATGAATATTTCTCAGGATAGAGTCAGGAATCTCATCAAATACAAGACATAAAAAAAGAGCCGTCCGGAAGCACTAACACTTTTAGGAGACTCTTTTGTCGTGAACAAGGGTAGTATATCGTAATACTTCTGAAAATCAAAAGATTTTTCCATAGTTGTAGTACAGGAAAATTATAGAGGATTTCGCTATATACATTCTCTATTCTCGAGGTATGAATATTTATAAAATATATAGAAATATATTAATATATACTGTCAATTTGAAAATCACGCTATAGAGTCTACTCTGGATATATGATACTATGGTATGGATAAAAAATCTTCAAAAGATTAATAAAAAATTAATATTTGGTAATTATAATTGTGTGAGAAAGTTGGTCACTTTTATAACTCTATATCCTCAATTCAATATATATGGATGAAATACCTCAGGAAGATGGTATGGGTGCAGTATGATCATCGAAAGAGCAAGAAATAGTGGGTGGTGATGTCAGAAAAGCTCTAGAATGAGAATTGAAGCACAAGGATCGTATGTTTCTCGACTTCTTCCATGGGCTGGATGAATATCTCGTGCATCCACGATATGTAGACTATATCGTCCGACATCAGCTCGCACAAGATTCTGAATTCCGACTCGCACTCGAAGCAAGGCTCAGTATCATCCTCCAATCGCCAACAATGTTATCAGATAATGGTTATGATCTCCAGCATTTTCTGCTCGTATTGGCAACATATGGAGAAATATTCAAGGAAGTAAAACTTCCAGCTACTACAGCCGAGATCTTGAGAAATAGAATCGAGTTCCTGCGGCTTAATGGACAGTCGGGTGGTATTGTCGATAGACTTTCTCAGTTTTTGCCGAAACACTAATTAAAGATCGCCTGAGCCTTCCCGATACTCGCAAGAAAATCGAATACACACAAAAAAGAGGTGCCCTTAGGTATTGCTCCGTTTGGTTCCTCTTTTGTCGTGAACAAGACGAGTATATTGCAATCATCCAGAAAATCAAAAGATGTTTTGTCTGGTGGTGGAACTTTTTTGGTAAAAAAGAATCCTTATATATAATCGAGTCATTAACCGAAACAGCTATGAAAATTTATATCGATGAAAGTGGTGATGTTGGATTCAAAGAGTCCTCAAGTGAATTCTTTTGTGTGGCACTCGTTATATTCCAAGATGATGAGGCTATTTATGATTTTCGAGAAAAAATGATAGCCTTGAGAAGGCTTCTGAACATGAAATCAGGCAACGAATTTCACTATTCTCATCTTCCAAGAAAGACAAAACATGAATATCTCAATGCTATACTCAATTGCGAATTTGAGTTCTATGGTATCATTATCCAGAAAAAGAAACTCATAGCTCATTCGATACGAGATAAAAAGCGATTCTATAATTACTCAACTAGCCTCGTCATCAACAATGCCAGTGAAAAAATATTTGAAGATAGTGAATTTTTCATCGATGGATCTGGAGATAGGGTATTCCGACAAGAAATATCCAATTATCTCAAGTTCAAATTTAATGACTTTAGCAAGAAAAAAATAAAAAAAATCAGAATGGTTCGTTCTGAAAGCATGGATGAGATACAGCTTGCAGACTTTCTCGCTGGATGCATGCGTCGATCTCACGAGTGAAATACGGATGACATCGGATTCATGGAAAAACTCTGGAAACAAAAACAACATATCCAGATATGGCCACAATAGGAAAATCCCCTCCTATCGGTAATGCCGAACGCTCGCACCCATATGGGGACAGTTTGGAGGGGATTCAATTCCTTGGAAAGAGTATATCGTAATACTTCTGAAAATCAAAAGATTTTTCGTCGGGTGGGGGAGGGGGAAAAGCTGGAAGAAAGAATCTATAGCTCTCCCGTTTCAAGTAGTTTAATAATATTTTCAAATATAAATTTACTATTTTGTCTTAAATCTTCGATTTTCACTTTTGGAAAAAGTTTCATATAAGTTTTCTCATCACATAAATCTTCACCAGGAAAGTGTTTCTTAAATTCACTTTTGTAATCCTTAACTTTTTTGGTTTTTCATAACATTCTAAGAATTTCCTTTTCAAAACACGGATTATTTTCAAATACCCCAATTCAATTGTTTTGTGCCAAGTTTCTTGCTTCATCAATTTCAACTCGGTCAGTATCGATCCATGCATATTTATAATCGTGACCTTCATTTTGTACTCGAGTAACAGTCATAACAGGAGATCATCACCACATATTTCTTGGAGTAACATCAAATCCTTGTCATCTTGGATAATAGAGTGCTTTAAGATACGAAAGAAAAGTTCGTTCACTTTCTCATTCACAACCAATTAAGATAGTTTTTAAAACGCTCGGTGGTACCCACCTCTTCCCTTTTAGCATAACAATAAAAAGTTATAAGGTTATATTTGGTTTTGCCTGATAAGCTCATGCCATATATTTTGCATAGTAGTTATCTTCTACACGAACCCCTTTCATTTCATCGAGTCTCCAAGAATGCGAAATTCACTGATTATTCTTTTCTACTAATTGTATTTGATACTTAAATAGTCGATTCATTACACGAGGATCATGGGTGCTAAAGAATATTTGTGCATTATTTATGTTATGTTTCTTGCTAGCAAATAAATCAAGAATTGCCTCGACTACTTCTGGGTGAAGATTGGCATCGAGTTCATCAAACACAAGCATTCATCCAGTATCAAGTGTTGAAAAAATTAATGGGGCTATATTTATCATGTTTTCCGTACCACTAGATAAACTTCATGTATCATAATCCTTTCCATTAATATTATGCCATACTTGAAAGTTATAACTATTAGCATCGATAGCTTTCATATCTACTCTATCGAAACCAAAATCAAATTTCTTTACAAGCTCATTGAGTCTTGGAAGATAATTAGGATTTTGTACATAATAATTTATTGATGCACCGATACCATTAATTCGGAATGGTTGAAATGTAAGTGGCACATTTGAAGTAATCTTTCTCCAATAGTTTAATATAGCGTGAGAAATACCATCTCCGTCTCTTTCTAAAGTAAAAAGAAGACTGGTATTTTTTCTAAAATCTTTATTAGACTTTTCTCTATCGTAAAGAGTTTTCCATGTATATCGAGATTCAGTTTTTGTTTTCATTCGTAGAGTTTCTGATATAACAAAGCCATCTTTTAATACTAGTTTTAGTTCATAGATAATTTTTTCTATCTCAAAGATACATGAAAATAGTATATTTCATCCAGGATTATCTATCAATCTGAATGGTTGCATCATCTGAAGAAGTGAAACATCTGGAGGAAATTGCCATGCGTCCACGAGAAAGAAACGCAAAAATACCAACACCTTTAAAAGGTTACTTTTCCCTGAGGCATTTGGTCAAATGAGGGTCATGAGTTTTGAAACCCTTGTTCCTGAGTCAAGTAAAACAGAAGTATCATCATTTATTGGATCTTTTTTACTAACAGTGAAATCAATCTCTGTTTCATCCTGAAAGGAAGTAAAATTCGAGAATGAAAAGGAATGTATCATAAAATTGTAAGATAAGAAATAGGACTTACACTTGCAGTATATCAGAAAAATGCCTATAAGTCAAAAATAATCAAAAAAATGTTTGACTTTGATTTATGAAAATATATTATAGCGGGTGTGAGTTATTTTACAAAAAAATGACTCACATGGATTTTGAGTCATTTATGAATACTACGAGTATTCAGCCTTGCGACAGGTGAAGAAAATATATTCAAAATGATTCCAAAATCAAAGTTTATTTCTTAACCTTATAGTTTCTATGCATAGTCCATGAACTATCTGCCCACAATCTGGAATATACGTTCCAGTTTGACCTCGTGGCTTATCT
>CAZDFE010000107.1:637-3881 GCA_964504755.1 uncultured Candidatus Peribacteria bacterium | reverse complement strand
CAGGAACGGTAAAAATATATTTCCCAGAATTCGCTGGAAGTGGTGTTTTTTTATCACAGATAAGAGTCACTCGAGCATTGGTTTCTGGAGAAAATACTTTCGAACCCTGAACGCATGACCAATCTGAGGTGACATCGACTCCAGAAGGATTTTTTACCAACACTGGTCCAGCAAATGTCAGATACTGAGGAAAGGTATCCTTTACCACCACTTTCGTGGCTTCGACACTGCTCGGATTTTCGAGCACATAGTAATAATTAAATGTCTCTCCCGTAGCTACCGAAATAGGGGCTGTCTGTGTATCTCCCGTTCCGAGGTCTTTCGCATATTTCTTGATCGTGAGAGAAGCGGCAGGAGTACTATAGTTCGCACTACAATTCACACTATTTCCTCCTGCATTACAACTCCATGTATAATTCTCTGGATTCGTTCCCGTCTTTACGAAACCACTCGGCGCTCCTATCTGACAGTATCCTTGCGTGAGTGGACTCGTCTGAACTCCTGTTCTCGCAGGGTCACAGACGGGAGTCGTCGGAGGTGTCGCCACTGGCTTACATGAGGTATCACAACCACCCGCTCCCCATCCTGACTTCTTTGAGTCAGCAGGGTCACAGGTTTCATACCCTGCATCCATCACACCGTCTCCACACCATGTAACATAATATGGTTGACATTCTACATGAGAAATATCATCACTGGCATCAGGGTAATTATTTGATTTGTCATAATTCACTTTGTATGCAATCATGAAATCATACTGACCACTTGCTGGATTTGATCGTGTAGTTGGTTTTTGTACAATCCCCCAATCTTCAAATTGAGTAGAAAGTATCGACATATTGGAATGTGGTGCTACCGTATATGATGCATTTCTGAGAGTTTTGGTCCAGTCAAAAAGTCTTCCATTCGGATAAGCTTGTCCATGTCCGAGATATGAAGCATTTTTATATTGCACAAAATACTCATTGAGATACGTGTTTGCATTAGTATCGTTGTTCCAGGTATCATTGAAAAAATAGAGCTTCCAATATCTCACTGCCGTAGGTGTGAAATTCTGGTCACAGTTCCAGGTTGTCCCATCATCAAATGTCACATTCTGTGCGAATGCATCCATCCTCATGAAAGAAAGAAATATAGTAAGTAAGATGATGATATATTTTTTCATAAGAAAAAGTTAGTTTCGTTGGCTATGCTCCAATTGTGGGGCTTTCATTTGAGTTTGTGTCATATCTTGAGTTCCCCCTATCGAAGGATCATCTGAATCGCCTGAAGGCAAGGAACACGAACATAGCATGAGGCTAGTTACAAGTGTGGTAATCAATAATGTTGTATTCATATTTGTAATAATTTATGATTCAAGAAATTAATTTCTTGATCCACCACCCGGAGTTGGAGGAGGAATGGGATCTTGTACATCACTATCTCCACCACCCTGACCTGGTGTTGAGTGATCCCCTCCACCGCTCGGACCCGATACACCCCCACGTGCCACCGCACCAAGTATTGTCATTTGATTCGTACTCACTTCTGGAAGCATTACTGTATCACTACCGATAATTTCCATTTCTGGTGCCTGAGTCGCCTTACCATTATCTGTAATCACACCCGCCACACTTGGTTCATACAACACTGCCACATTCACACATACTGCTTGTTCCTTTGTTCCTGACTTCATACCCGTATCCCCATACAATGCTGAAAATACTTTTGACCCAGAAAGATCAATGGTCAGTGTCCTGTTATCCCCAATATTCACTGTTGCCTTTAAGGCAACCATTCTAACTTTCTTGTAATGTTCATCATTATTTGCTTACTTGTATCAAGAAAATTCTGAACGACCCGCAAGATTTGCAAGCGCTACTTTTACAAGATCATTTTTCATTCCTTTCTGGATTGCATTAATACGCTCTTCTGGAGTGAGTGCAAGATCCTTTTTCATAATATACGATCCAGTTTCATAGCCTCGAGATCCTCGAACCGTTTTTCTATTTCGAGCCATAGACATATAACCTAATCCTTCTGTTCTTAATTCTGTTTGTTGTGATATATCACGAATCATTGCTTTATCAGCTTTTACTAGTTTATTCACAGGAATTTCAGTAGATTCTGAAATAAGTTTTAGTTCTTGAGCACGGAGTCATTTTTTATCAAAAGACACTCATGCAATATCTCCTATCTTCATAGATTCTCGAGTCAGTCAATTTACATTTTTTCATCGAGCCTGAAGTAGTTTTTTGTATTCAACAAATGCTTTATGGTCAGTTTTTGCTGCATTGAAGTTACGAGTAATTACATCTCCAACAAGTTTTTCATCGATTTCAGTAAGTATAGCTTTTGCCTTGCCTATATCAGTCTCAGTTCATAAAATGCGTTTGAATTCTGGTATTCCTTTATGTACACCCATTCCCTTAACAATACTGATAGCTTCGGAAAATCCATTTTCTTGGGTCATTGCCTTCATAAATTTCTGAACGTCTCTTCGTTCAATCAGCTTATTGATCGGAAGTGCTTGGATCATTTCGGGAGTTCCTTGAGGTAAAGATTCCTTTGATGCAAGTTTTTCAGCCTGTGCTGTAATAGGTGCTACTTGCGTATTTTCTCTCATATCAATACTCGAGACAATGAGAGTCCTCTTGCCAGAACCACCAAGAGTATTTGCAACTCATGTATCTACAGTGAATTTTGGCATTTTTCCACCTGGGAATACTACTTTCTCATCTTTTTCATCCCATTTGAGACTATCAGTAAGAGTTATTTTTGTAGTATTTGATTCATTACGAGTAAGAATTCCTGTTTTACTATCCCAAGATAGACCAAATTCTTTCATATAGTCAGTTTGTTTTGTTGTATCTACTTTTCGTTTTTCTCATGGTACCACTTTTGCCGTTCTGTCTACAGAAATATCTTGGAATACTGGACCAAGGAGGAATGCTCCTGGAACAACTGCAAACTTTATACCTGCAAGAGAGAATCACTTAAATTCTGGTTGCGATGCCATAAATACCTTAAATGATTGCATGAATCGATCTCGCATCAAAATAGCATGGGCATTTTGCTGTTCTTTTGTCATTCTTGAATCTCAATTCTCTACTAAGTACTTAAGGGAATTGAGTTGTGCACGAAGAATTGGATCAAGTTTTTCTGGAAGCCTTGAAAAATCAAGACTAATTTTTCCATCGTTTCCAACGACAGTGAGTTTATCAAGAATAGTATTCATCTTGAGGAGTGCATTGTCGAGGGAGTC
>CAZDFE010000107.1:0-627 GCA_964504755.1 uncultured Candidatus Peribacteria bacterium | reverse complement strand
ATCCTATCATTCCAGAGTGCATCGACCGAATATGCTGGTACAAGTTTTAGATTCTGTAAATCAAACCCAGCATGAGCCCCAGCCGTCATCGTCATATTTCCAGAATTTTTTCGAATATCTTCCAGTGTTGATTTATCTATCACGGTAAACTTTCCTTCCGCATCAATATGAGCAAATGCAAAGAATCCATCAGATGAAACCCCACCACCAAGTCCAGCACCAAGACTTGCTTTGAATCTTTCAGTATTTACCACTTTTGCCATCATGCCCAAGTCAACTCCGAGAAATAAAACATTTCCCTTCGGTGTTGTGATAGATTGTCCCAATTGTTGCATGATCTTATCAGCATTAGCAGAGCCAATACCCATACTAGCAACATATGTAGTGACGATGGAAGCAAGAGAACGAGCAAGTTTATTAGCATCTTCTACTTTAATATTTGGATTCGTTTTAGAAATTGATTTTTGTAAATTTGTAATTTGCTTTTCGATATTTCCTCGTTCTTCTTTGTACTTTTCATTTTTTTGCATTTTACTTAATGCATTTTCAGGATTTATTTCAGCTGTTCCAGAAATACTCGCAGACATAAGAAGTGCTGCTCGAGCTCGTTTGGCAAAAGCCTTAAGT
>CAZDFE010000106.1:0-3953 GCA_964504755.1 uncultured Candidatus Peribacteria bacterium | reverse complement strand
ATTCGATGTAATGGTCGTATTAAGTCCCGAAGTGGTAAGCGTATTGAATTTCGTTGGATCACCGAGAAGAGAAAATGAGAGACTATCGACCTGCTCTGCATTTTTACCCATACGAACGATAATAGTGGAACCAGATCGCTCGATCAATACGTCCGCATCATAGGTCGGGGTGACTGTTTCTGGTGCCATAAGCACATTTGCCGACAGCATACCAAGTGGCACATCGCGAATCACTCCCGTAAGTCCCATTGCAAACACGAGTGAGAGCACACCAGAAAAGAGGTATTGGTAGGTTTTACTGGCACGATAGCGAGAAAAAAAGTCTTTCATAATAGTGAGAATTGGATATACTCTGGACCAACTAGCACGAGTCTATCCCAATTTCTTTTTTCGGTCAAATTTTACCCCAGAAATCATGAGTCTTCGGCCTTATTTCTTCATTCTTCTCATTATTTTTCTCTCGAGTAGTGCAAGTATTGCTCTCCTCTTGTTCTATATGAACCCAGAAAATGATCTCAAAGTTGCTTTTACTCTGATGGGAAGTGCGGTATTTCTGACGGGTTTTAGTTTTCTCTCGTTTCTCATCTTTTTTATAAAAAAAATATACTACCGTGGCGAAGTTACCACCCGTACCATGAATGCAAGTCTTCGACAGGCATCATTCATTACGATTGGGGCTATTCTTATGCTCGCTCTGCGAAGTTTTAATATTTTTGAACCCAAACTCGCCCTTATGGTCTGGGCTGCTATCGCCTGTCTCGAAATTATGATCCAAGCTATCGAATAATTATTATGTTTTCTCAAATATTTAAAGTACTTTCTTCTCCTCGTTTTTTTCTCTCCTATATCTTCCTTGTATCGATTGCATTTGGGATTTGGTGGTATTTCACGGATGTTCGGATCATGCTCGGAAACTACGGAAAACCATTTACCTACACCGATGTGAGTCTCTCGATGCTTATGGTTGTTGGATTTCCCCTCTTTCTGATTGGTGTTCTCTATAAATGACTTCGATTCTGACATCGAGAAAATCTCGATACAAAAACAGGGATTGGAACCATTTCTGGACTGATTGGAACGATTCTTTCTGGGTGTTCCTGCTGTGGACTCACACTCGCATCATACTTCGGACTCCTCCCACTCATGAGCTTCCTTCCCTATTCGGGTCTCGAAATAAAAGTTCTCGGAACCCTCGGACTTCTCTGGGCGATCCGTGATACCTATCAGAATCTCGAAACGTGTCGAGTGAAACGATAACCCTCACCCACCTCCTATGTCCTTTGATTTCGCTTACTGGTCAGAAAAAATCCCCTATGATCTTGCTGGATATATCACCGCCTTTTTCGTAACTTGGTTTTTTTATCAGAAAGTTCTCCATAGAAGCGAACTTCCAAATCCATTCAAAAACCATAGACAAAAGTGAGAGTATTATCTCTATGTCATTGCTGGAGGAATGCTCGGAGGAATAATTATCTCGACGTTTGATGGTGTCATGATACCAGGACGAAATCCTGAATGATGAATTCTCCTCTCAAAATCAATTGCTGGAGCCCTCTTCGGATGAATCATCACAGCAGAGCTCTACAAATATTTCAATAATATCAAAACTCCAACAGGAATCCTCTTTCTCCCAGGAATCCTACTCTGAGTATTTATCGGTCGACTTGGCGCTATTGCCACAGGACTTCGTGACTTCACCTATGGACTTCCGACGAATCTTCCTTGGTGAATTGACTTTGGTGATGGTATTGCACGACATCCGACAATGATATATGAGATGATTCTCCTTGCGATATTTTTTGCGATATTTTGTATTTGATTATACTCGAGAAAAAGAAAATGGTGGATTGTGAATGGATTCTACACTTTCATCATCACCTATTTTCTCTATCGATTCTCTGTCGGATTCATCCAGCCATATTCGCACTTCTGGTTCGGACTCTCCACCTACCAACTCATCGCAATACCGATGGTCATATATGGAGGATGGATGATATTAATAAAATATAAATAATTCTTTTTCTTTCTTTCCTATGAATACTTTCCTTAAAATTATAGCTATTCTTTTGATTGTTGGGGTTGCCGTTGGAATAGGTTGTGGAGGGACAATGCTTCTCTGAGCGACAATAGAGTGAATATTTACTTGATTTGGGTGATATTCATGACTCATGTCTATGATTTTATCTATGCCTGTGAGTGGAATTATTGGGCTCATAGTTTTTTATAGAGTATTGAAGTTTGCCTTTTTTAATAAAGAGGGTGTTACTTGGAAAGAGTTACTTCTTAGTGTAAGATTCATAAATACCATGAAAATAGTTGGGATTATGTTCTTACTATGAATACTTGTTGTTTCATTTATAAGTCAAATTACACCCTATTCTACTCGACAAATGGCTTTTGATATTTCTTTGATAGCATCTTCCTTGATATTTATATCACTCTTATACTACTACTTTCTGAAGAAAAAATAAACTATGATCCTCTACTCCCTCCCCAACCATGACCTTTTCTTAGAATTACGTGATACACCCTAATCCCTTTCTTCTTATGGAAACTTATGACCTCTTTCCAGAACCTCAAGAAATCCAGAGAATAATTAAAACAACTGATATTTCAGATGTATCAATGCTTGAATTTACACCTTATAATGGAGATAAGTTCTGAGTAAAGAATGAGAAGGTGTTAAAAATTGCTAAGGCTCTAGACCAGAAGAGAATAATCCATATACTCTCTTCTTATGATCCCATATAGTAAAATCAGTGAACATGAACTGAGAAAAATTATCAAGCACTTTTGCATAGATATAGATGCTACAAAAACCAGCGAATTACTTGGGTATAATAGAAAGACAATCAATAGATACTTTGGTATATTCCGAGAGATCATATATCTTGATCGAATAGAGAAGTTTAGAGAGAAAATAGGATGAGAAATAGAAGTTGATGAAAGCTACTTCTGAGCCAAGAGAAAGAGATGATTTGCCTGAAAGCTCAAACGTTGAAGATGAACCCTAAAACAACCAGTATTCTGACTGATTAAAAGAAAGGATGAAAATGGAAGAATAGAAATCTACACAGAAATTATCCCTGATTGTAAAGCAAAAACACTCAAACCAATCATTCAATGAAAAGTAGATTTTGATGAATCAATTATCTATAGTGATGGATGGAAAGGATATGATGGACTCGTAGATGTACAATCTGAAAGGCACTTCCGTGTAAATCATGGAGATCATGAATTCTCGAAATGAAACGGAATTCACATAAACTGAATAGAGAATTTCTGGAGTTATACAAAACGAAGGCTCAATAAGTTCAACTGAGTCAAAGTAAACTTCCATTTACATCTTAAAGAATGTGAATGGAGATATACACGGGAAAAACTTGAACTTGAAACAGAACTTCTTACAATGATCAAAATCTTTTATAAAAAATCCAGAAAATCTTAGTTTTATCTAAAATCTTCTGGTCTAGAGCCTTCATACTTCTGTTATAACCAAAATGGAGGCTACCTTGAAACAAGAATCTATTGATATAACTTATATTCCATTAATAAAAAGAATACTGAATTTTATTTCCTCTAGATTTCACAAAAATAATTAATTAAAGAAATATGCCCCTCTACTCCCCAAACTACCACCTTTTCCTCGGTACAACTGAGACGTTTTGTCATCTCTGTAACAACAAGGAACGACTCATTCCTGCACACATTGTAACAAAAGATAACTCTGTACTTCTCAGGAAGTTTTGTCCAGAATGTGGAGAATCTTATGCGATGATTTCGACAGATTTCGAATACTACAAGAAGTGCAACGATTACCTCAAGAAGCCTGATCTCCCAGAAACTGCACTCACACCAATTCTTCGAGGTTGTCCATTTGATTGTGGAGTCTGTCCGCAGCACCAGAACCACCCCTGTCTTGCGCTCTTCAATATTAACGATGAGTGCAATAT
>CAZDFE010000105.1:0-3997 GCA_964504755.1 uncultured Candidatus Peribacteria bacterium | reverse complement strand
ACTCGGACTCTTCGGAAATACGAATATTACCGAATATTATATTGATACAGATACAAAAATCGATAGCGATCTCGATGGTTCAACCGATAATGATATCGATAACCAAGATACAGCATCCTATTCGAATGGGAGTGCATTTCTCATAGAGCTTGGAGAAGCTCGGGCAAGAGAACGTACGATGAAGATAACACTGATGAAAAACGGAAGTGTTCTTGGAACTAAAATTATTACAGTAATATTTGATTTTGTAGCAAATACAGCAGAAACGATAAATACCGTAGGTGATATCAGTGGATCTGGAAGTTCTGGATTTAGTACTGAGGAAAAGGAGAATCTCGATAAACTCCAAGAAAAGATTAGAACCATGAGTACTGATGATCGCATCATACTCACTCAAGCGTATAATCTACTGATCGAAAATTGGGATGATCCTTTCGAGAGAACGAAAAAACTCATCGATATTCAAGAGGCTGTTAGCAGTAGTAGCACTCTTACAACTACAACGAAGGACGATATTTCACGACTGATCGATACCATCTTAGTGGGCGATGCTCAGTCAACTGATGAGGTGACCGTTGCCACGAAGGTGATTCAGAGTCTGATTCCGATAAAAAGTCCGAACCATGCAGCTATTATCGAAAAGGTAGAGGCTATAAAGTCTCACCCTGACAACCTCAGCCTGAATAAAGAACTCGGAAAATCGATCCTAGAAATGGTGCAAACAGATGATACCATAGAAGAAAAATACAAGCTCATGATAAAAAATCAGCTATCTATTATCGTAAATGGTGGGCAAGCAAGTATCCCCCCTACTGAAGTAGCCTCTGGTGAACCATCAACGTCAAGTGGTATTCTTGCTTTCATCTCTGGTACGGTAAAGGTGTTTTTCATCATTCTTGCCATTATTATCTTCATCGTGTTGCTGGGTTTTATCATCTATCGATTCTCACGAAAAAATGATGATATTGGATTTCAGGATTTTTTGATCGATTCTATTTTTCACTCAAAACCAAAAACCCCCGAGACTCCATCTGTCAAACAACAAACAGCGAATGCCTCGACTATAACGCCAGTAACATCAGGAATAACTAATACCCCTTCCTGAAATAATACTCTCGAAACTGAGTCCACCTCATCGTATCAGGATCCTCTCTCTACTCTTCCGAGAGATTATACACCTCAAGTACCCGAGACACCCCCAATATCAACAGCATCAACCAATAATTCTCAACCCATCCCTATGGGAAATGAAGGAAGTATTCCTGACTGGCTCAAAGCACCAACAGCTTCCAGCTATACCGAGAATTCAATCCCTGAGATAAAAAATCCAGATCCCCTCTCGGAAAATTTCTCAGAAGATATGAAGGTAGCCCCAGTACCAGAAGTCCCTGGAGAAAATACTCAAGAAAAACTCATTTCCACTGGAGAAGAAGGAAGTACTGAGGCAAGTGTGTCCCCTACTATAAGTGATACAACTCAGCAAACTCCCCCATCTGATGACTCCAATCTCCCAGACTGGCTCAAGGGCACGATCGGAAATACAACAAATCCAACTGAGACCTTCATCGATGCTGAAAGAATAACCAACCCCCTCATCGAAGACCCTCTTGGGGCCGTATCAACAGATATGAACTCGAGTCATGCAGCACCAGAAGTTCCTTCTACCGAAACAACGAAAGAAACTCTCGGAGTAAGTATGAATGAGAGCACTGCTGGATTACCAGATTGGCTCGTAAGCTCTGTCCAATCATCTGCAATACCTGAATCAAATAGCTCAGGATCAGAAGAAAAGATCGAGAAAAAACCAAGAAAGAAAGCAGGTCAAAAATCAGACACAAGCATTCAATGAACTCCTCCTCCCTCAAGTTCGAATGCAACTCCCTCGGATATCCCAGACTGGCTAAAATAGATCACTAACAATATCTCATCTTGAAAAGGGTGAGATATTTTATATACTACGCCCAATCCTTATCTTTCTCCCATGAGCACCCCAGAAAACCAATCAAACGAGTGATCCACCCCAGAAACATCTTCAAATGCCTCTCTATTGAACGAGATCATTCAGGCATCAGAAAAGGCATCAACTTCTCATACCATAGAATCGAGCACGGTCTCGGGCACCACTGAAACTTCTGATAGCCCATGAACTCCTTCTGATGCAAACAATATCAAGAAACCACGAGAGCCTATGTCTCCTGGAATGATTATGAAGCTACTTGGGTCTATACTTTTTGTATCGACCATTTTTTTCGGGAGCTTTCTGACGTATATCGTATTCAATCCAGATCAAGCGGTGTTCTTCATGAACGTCTTCAATATCGACCGAAATGATATCGCAAACTTGCTCAAGGTTCTCATTAATGGAAGTTTTTGAGTCATTATGCTCATTACGTCTATTATCTGGATAATCAGTCTCTTTCGAGCATTTTGGACACCAAAAGAACTCAAACGAAAACGACTCATTGCATGGCTTACGACGGGAATCGTCGGAATTCTCCTTTTTAGTATTCTGACCTTTTGGGCCTACCTCTTTAATAAGATTGATAGCATTCCGTGGCCGAATCTCATGGGAACGATTCTTGTGTATGATAACGAGCTCTATACGCACGATCAGATGAAAAAAAAGGCCACCATTAATGATACTATGAACCTTATTGGCCCAGTCACTCTTCGTTTTGATATACGAGATAATGCTGAGCAAATAGCAAGAAAAAATCTATTCCAGATCGAATCCTATGAGATCAATTTTGATGGGGCTATCTGTAATGATGGAAAATCAGTTATTACTGGATCTGATCCAAAAAATGAACAAAGTATTGTATGTACATTTGATGCGATTAAGCCCTATAATATTCGATGAGTATATCAAGGGAAAAATAGCATAGGGGAAAATACAGAAATACAGATTAATCTCAGTCCTGTCGAAATTCGTGGACTTGTAAATATTAAGAAACAAAAAAATGCACAATGAGAACGCATTATGACGATCGATGCTTCCCAAATCCGACAATCATGACTCGGCAATCCTCGATGGATCTATCCAGAAAGCACCAAAGAAATAACCACCTCATCTATCACGGAAACCCTTTCACCCATTCCTCAGTTTATCTGCCTGAAGGTATACACGACCAATGCCTGTGATCGAATCTTTGTTCTCGAAGATAAAGATTCGAAGAAAGTGGAAGGGTCTATCGCGAGTCAGCAAGATAGCCTAGATTATCGTATTTTTCATTTTTCTTTCACTGGAACGAATCTGAATCAAAATGAAGTTACCGAAATCGAATGGCGTCTCGATAATGAGATACTCATGTGTAAAGCTGGTGAATATACCTGCAGCTACATGTTTGTCAGCCCTGGCACAAAAAAAATCAATCTCAATATTCAAACCGCAGCTGGGGATACGTTTAATCTGGAAACTGAAGTAAGTGTAAAAGAACCTCTTGCTATTATCCGTCATGCGAAGATCACGAATGAACAATGAATTCTTCTGAATGAAGATAATACATACGACCGGGATCTCAGAGCCTACGTACTCGATAATCTCGTCATTCCTCCAGAAACCCTGAGTCTCGATGCTCGTGATGTAATTGCTGATAATCCAGGATATGTACTTTCTCAGATTGACTGGAAAATATCAAATGGGAAAACTACCGAAGAAAAACGAGGCAGTGAAATTCGAGTGACCTTCAACGAACCTTTGCGCTATACCATCGAGGCAAAATATACCTTCGTAAAGCAAAATCCCCTTCCAAATGATGTTCCAGAAATAACAAAAGATGCATTTATCATCAATATAGAACGAAAAAGTCTCATCCCACGACTGCGCGTACAACCATCATCAGACTATGTTCCAAGTCTCGTAACCGTCGATGGCTCTGAGTCAGAATCGGATCAATGAGAAATCAAGAAATTCATCTTCGACTTCGGAGAAAAAAAGATTCCAGCAGAAGGGGATGCGATCACACAGTACGAATATATGACTCCTGGTGAAAAAACC
>CAZDFE010000104.1:2572-4019 GCA_964504755.1 uncultured Candidatus Peribacteria bacterium | reverse complement strand
GAGTAATACCAGCGAGCATAGCAGGAGAACGAGCAATATCCGTAAAAAGAATCACCGAGCGAAGTGGGACGAGTCGGTAGTAGATCGCGAGATAGATGCCGAGAAAATAGACACAATGCATCCATAGAACGAAGAAAAGGCTCATGAGAAAGAGGTAGAAGTGACGTTTCATATATATTGTGGCGAGAGATTAGAATATAGCGAGAGTGTATCAGGTTTTTGTGAGGAAAGCAAATGAAGTAAGAATATTGTTTTTGCATTCATATAGAAAATATGATACTATCATAAACATGAATACCGTAGCAATGAATACATCTAATGCCCATTCTCCAAAATGGACAATATCACCCTGGGCTCTCAGTGAAAAATTCTTATTTCTCGTAGACCAGAAATGAGGAAAGATCAATCAAGATACAAGAGCAGAGTACATCTCAAAGTATAAAGAACTATCAAAAAAATCTGGGTCGATTACACCAGTAGAATTAGAAAAAATAATTCAACAAATAAGACTGGAGGAGAAATTGTTTAAGGAAACTCGATGATCTGATAGTCAATTTCATTCAACTCTTTGAGATATCGCATGACTCCTAGAAGGAATCAAAAAGGAGCTCGATAATAGTGTATGATATATTGAAGATACTGAAACAACAATATCCATCCCATCGAAACAAACTTTACCAGAAAAGGAAATTAATCTTCTTTTAGAAGATGCCACGATAGAACGACATCAGGTAAGCTTATCTCAGAAATACTTTTCCCTGAATATTAATGGATTTGATTATTTTTATTATAAGATAATGAATCCCAATCCGAAAATAAATGTAGCATGGTGATATACTCGGGTACTCGCTGTATGGAGTAAGGGAAATATCCAACGTCGTGCCTATCTTAGCATTCATCTCCCGATTAAGCCAAATCAAAAAATTGATGTGTCAAATATTGGACGTATTTCCCTTAGAAAGACTGGAAATCAAATACATGATCCTATAGTAGATTCGCACTTTATGGCACCAGAATTTGTACAATATCCCACTACGGAAGATATAAAAAATGAGACTCAAGAGAAATATCAAAAATCCTTAAGTACTCAAAATGCTTATATAAATTTTGGGGAGAAAATCTGAAAGAATATCGCACTGGAAATAGATGGTTTTGAGTTTTTTCATATCCAGCCAATTTCAAATAGTACTGATGTTTGATTAGGGTTCCAACAATGATTTATGCCAGTAAGAGTAAGTTTCAAAAGGAAGGAAAAAGGAGGAAGTAAGAAGGAAGAAATGGTAAATACAATAATTCGCATATCCCCTTTGGTTGGCAAGGATCCAAAAATATTAAATATAGACCCCATTTATATTGATAATAAAAGTATTAATTCATTAAATATCTTCAGTAGTATTGATAATTTTATCATAAAAGGATACTCGCCCGTTACCCCGCTACAAGAACA
>CAZDFE010000104.1:0-2562 GCA_964504755.1 uncultured Candidatus Peribacteria bacterium | reverse complement strand
CATGATGGAATTTTCTTCCAAAAAAGAACGAAAGGAAGCCTGAAATACCAAACTCTCTTAAAACTCCAGAACCAAAAGAAAAATCATCAACAACGTGAGAGAAGAAGTGAATAATCCCAATTATGAAAACCTGATTCAAGAAAGCATGGAGTGGAATGAAAAGATTCCTATGAATATAGTAAAGCTTACCCAAGAAAACATCATAAAAACACTCAACTTTCGTTGAGTGTTTTTGTCGATTTCCCCGATGATGTTTCTGTGGTGGCGAGGAGTGGAATTGAACCACCGACACAAGGCTTTTCAGGCCTCTGCTCTACCACTGAGCTACCCCGCCAGAAGCGAGGAAATCGAACTGGTGTGATTATATGAAGAAAAACGAAAAATCAAGTTTTATTTTTCTTTTACTATTTCCACGGTTTTATCCTGATAAAAGCAAAAGGGGGTATCATTTCATGAAACAATGGAAAGTACTTGATCTGAATTAACTTCTAATATAGTCCTCACTTGTCATTGCACTTTGAATTGATACTGCATTCATTCTTTTAATCCACAAATTGGCATAATCAAAGTTCCGATCTTATGTTTTTTTCATCTTACTAGATACGTAATATATCCCCGTTGATACCTTAAGAATTCAAAACTAACCCCACTTGAAGGCTTCACATCTGGAAGTATCTGAGATAATTGAAAACGAACTTGCTGCAAGTGATCTTGCAATCAGCAAATCATTGAAATTATTGCATATGGATCAATCTCTGTATTTTGTACAAAACTATTTCCACTTTCAGAAGCACCCATAGACATACAGATAAGAATTATCGTTCTATACTGAGCCCGAACTGTTTCCGCAAGACGGATTCATACTGCCACATGTGTTCGAAATCTTCCTCTGCTTCATGATCGAATCCGAGAATATGGAGGAGCGAGTGGATGAGGAGAATCTCGAATTCTGATTGCCGAGGGTGATGATATTGATCGGATTGAGCGATGATTTTCTCCTCTGAGAATATGAGTTCCGCGACAGTTTCAGTTTTTTTCGCGAGAGAAAAATCATCGAGATAGTGAAATGAGAGTACATCCGTCGGGGCATCTTTCCCACGGTGTTCGCGGTTGAGGGATTGGATTTCGTCGAGGGATACGAATGCTCCATGGACGATCCCCTTTTGTATCTCAGGAACTGACTCAGAAATCGATAAAACAATCGCCTGGATACGAGCAGGATCGATTTCGAATGATTCGGGATGATTCAGGATTTCGAGCTGAAACATAGTTCGATTTATGCAGTAATGATGCGGACCTCCTCATGGAGTTCGATTCCGAATTTTTCTTTCACTTGGCTTTTTACGAGATCACGAAGCGCGAGAACATCACGCCACGTTCATTTCTCATCATTGATGAAGAAATTCCCATGTCGTTCGCTCACTTTCACGCCTCCGATACGCGTACCCTTGAGTCCCGCATCATCGATGAGTTTCCCAGCACTGAGGGTGAGGATTTGTCCGCGTTCGCCCGTGAGATTCTCCTTTCCGCCGATAAACTCATGATATTCTTCGATTTTCGGATTCTTAAAAAACGATCCGCACGAAAATCCTGGTGGCTGTTTCAGTCGGCGAATCGCCTGAAGCTCAGCAGGTGTATAGGACATATATTCATTCGGTGGAACCGTCGAAACGTCGATCAGCATGCTAATGACAAAATATTTCTCATTTCCCTTCAGGATACTTTCGCGATACGCATAGTGCATATCTTCCCGAGTATAATTGCATCGTTCACCCGTTTCGAGATCGATCACATCCGCCTCGACGAAGATATCTTGCATTTCAAGTCCGAAACATCCCGCATTTCCGATACATGCACCCCCCATCGTTCCAGGAAGTCCCACCCAGGGAATCAGCGTCGAAATCCCATGATGCTGATAGAGCGACAGCGCGAACGTCGTCGCTACCTCCCCACTGTTTACGCGAATGTACTTTTTCCCATCCTGATCGACCGGCTCACTGTGACCCGTGAAACGATTTCTCACGAGAATTCCTAGAAAAATATCGAATGCAAACAGGCAATTCGTCCCTCATCCGATCACGAGAAATGGGATATTTGCTTGTCTCGCGAAAAAGGCTAACTCTGGAAGGAGGAGAACATCATCGAGCGTCGTCACATCGAAATAGTAGGCAGCGATTCCTTCGGTCTTAAAGGCAGAAAGAAAGGCAATATTCACATCTTTTTGGAGAAAGCTCGGAATTTTCATGCGGAAATGATATGAAAACGGAAAGAAAAGTAAAGAAAGAGTAATTAGAATATTTACTATTTGACTTCTGTCTCATGGAACATAGTATACATATATATAATCCATGTTCTGAATATGAAAAAAATACCTCCTACTTTTGATATTAACGATTTAGATAATGCAATAAAAGAAATACCCGTCACTAATAGGATGGAAATTATTCTTTTACTGACAACTACTTTAACAAAAATCACCACGTCTTCAAGGAGGAAAGGGGAACTATTACAGAAAAAGATATCTTACATTGGGAGGCTGCAGCCTTTCGATCCATAGAGTCC
>CAZDFE010000103.1:324-4074 GCA_964504755.1 uncultured Candidatus Peribacteria bacterium | reverse complement strand
AAATGGTACAGTGGCTATACCCATACACAATGGATGACGATGGCTTCCCGTATTTTCTATGATTATACCAGTACGGGTGCGTATCGTATGGATACTATCATTCCAGTAACGACTCGAAATGGTGGAGATATCAGTATTCAGGATTTTATTACTCAAGCAGAGGACTCGTTGCTGGCTGGAAGAAGACTTCCAGAAGATGTTCAACGAAAGATCGAAGATTATCTCACGACTTCAGAAACGGGTGCCACGATTCCATTTCTTCCCAATCTCGAATCATATCGCCGTGTAAAGTTCCCTGGGGTGTTTTCACTCATGGTATCACAGCCAGAATATGTACTCAAAAGTGGAGTGGATATGCCAGAAATACCACAATCTTCTGAGAAATCTTCCCTCCAAACCTCATCAGGAAAACTGATTATCATCGAACTTCCGGGAGGATATGACTGGCTTCATGGCGTTATCCGGAAAACAGACTATCCATACTATCAGTATATTCGGTCGACGGATTCATGATCGATTGCTATCGCTCGTGAAAATCTCGTGGATATCGGAGATTACTATCTCAATCCGTATCTCGCATATTCTGGTGGGAAAATAGAAAATGGTCCTGCATTTAAGGATTTGATTGATGCTTGATCACTCAAGATATTTGATCGTGTTGGAACACCAGCGCACTCCCGAAATCATGATGAGGCTCAGCAAAAAATGGCTTCCATCGATAATTCAGCAAAAAATGCAGCTGGCATTGGTATTATCGGTGCTCTCACGGCGTATGAGCCAGATCCGATGAGTACGAGAGTATTGGGTGGTGGAAGGCCATTTATATATCAATGAGGAAATTATATCAATATCGGAAGTAATGATAGTCGAATCGTCAATCCGAATCCCATCGGAAGACTCAACGGACGACAGGTAACTCAGCACGTACAACTTTTGACGAATACCCTTTCAGGGAGACTCTATCCTGCTCAGACTCGGGCAAATTTCGAAGCTGCTTTGAAACTGAATAATGCAGTAAATCTCGCGGTGTCAAAAGGAGGAAATTCTGGAGTTGGATTTACCATGAAGACGCAGCTTCAGTTTGCGAAAACCATGCTCGAGAATGATATCGGAAGTATTTTTTATCTGGCGAATGGGGGAAATGGTTGGGATACGCATGAGGCACAAGTGGGTGCAAGAAATATTGATGGTGGTCTCGGATATATGGCCACAACGCTTTCCGACTTTTTCCGACAGGTACAGTCTATGCGTGATGTAACCGTCGTGGTATATTCTGAATTTGGCCGAACGAGTCAGGTGAATGGAACGCTCGGAACGGATCATGGAGAAGGAGGGGGTATGTTTGTACTCACGACGAATCCAACCTTGCGTGATACCTGGCAGGGGAAAACCGTTTTTGGAAATTCAAATCTCCTATGGGAGCGTGGGAACTGGCTCAGTCCAGGGATTGATTACCGAACCATTTATGGAAAGATACTCTCTACACTGTACCGTGTTCCTGAAAAGGGATTTTTTGCAGCGTATGAGCGAGAATATGCGGATGATTTTTCAGATGATACTCCACAGTTTTCGCTCGCTCGTCTCGAATATACGAATGCGGGAGTAAATAATATCGATGTTTCGGTTCGATATCAGGTATGAGGAAAGAACTTTGATCCATCAAAGGGATCGTATTCAGCAGGATGGTACCTGAGTGGTGCTGAATATATCGGATATGCACTTCCGCTATGAATGGCATATACATGAAGTCGACAAAAATTATCAACCAATTATCGAAATATTGCTCGTTCCCTTGATGGGACATATACGATGAATCCATCAAAAAATGGTCACGGAAAAGTATTTGCGACAGGATCGCAGTATTCGTATGTTATCCGCGCTATTGATGATCAGTTTCATACGAGTGAACTTTCTGGATCGGTAATAGTACCTCGGACAGTCATATCAGGACGGTATGATGCATATACAGGATCCAATTCTATGTTTCTGAGTTATCCAAATATCGTCGTTACGGGGAGTACGCTTCTTCCGAATGGGGGGATTATCCTGGCACGAACTCAGAGTGGTGTTATATCATATTCACGTGGGGATAGTATTACCATGAGAACAATGACAGGAAATACGCGAATTACACACGTATCAGCCAGTACGGGATCATTGCGTTGGGGTGGGGCATTTCTGGTATGAGAATCAGTAGATGCAACATCGTTTCTCTCTCCACGCGCTCGTCTCGTTGACATGAATGCTTCGCTTTCTCAATTCCAAGTTGAGAAAATAGTGCGAATCGGGGCTGATAGACTCGGTGTCGGTATGACACTGAATCAGCCAGTAGAAATCGAAATTGCAGGCATGCAAAGTGGAAAAAATTATATGATTATTTCGAGTGAGGATGGTATCAATTGGTCACAGCATGAGGTGCCGATGCAACTCGCGAATATGTCTGGAAGTGTTATATTTCCAACGACCCATTTCTCATACTTTGCTCTCGTAGAAACGAGTGATCAGCCACTCTGTAGCTTCGAAGTAAATACTCCTGTAATTCGTAATGGAGGAGAAGTAATGCTTTCTTGGAGTACGTTTCGATCAGGATCAGGAGTGATGATAGATCAGGGAATTGGGAGTATTGCTGCATCAGGGAGTATACAGGTACGCCCCCCTATGGATACAACAACGATCTATACACTTACAGCCCTTCAGGGAATCAAGTCTGCTTCCTGTCAGGTTCGAGTTGAATCCCTTCCTCTTCCGACGTGTACTCTTGCTTCGAGTGCAGCATCAGTAAAAATAAGAAATCCTATTACTCTCAGTTGGACGGGGGTAGCCAGTACGCAGGCTCGACTCTATCCGATCGGAGGACTGCTCCCGCCTACTGGGTCAACTCGAGTCAGTCCTACCGCTGAGAGTACGCTCTATCAGGTGGAAGTATCTAATCCAGTTGGTACGGGTTCTTGTACCACTACGGTGACGACCTATCCGAATCAGCCTCCAGTGGCATCATTTGATACATTTACGGTAGAAGCAGGAACTGCTACTGGTCTTGCGGTCCTGACGAATGATATGGATCCAAACCGAGAAGATTCTATCGTGATTGCTGATATCGTAACTCCTCCTACTCGTGGAATGATCCAGAGTATTACTGGGAATCTCGTAGAGTATAGTGCTCCAGCGGGATTGTGTGGTGGAAGTGATGCCTTTATGTATCGAGTGAAGGACTCTGACGGGGCACTCTCAAATGCTACTTCAGTAAACATTCTTATCGCTTGTTCCCAATCAGGAAGTACAGCATCTGGGACAACGAATTCATGAAGTACGGATTCTGGCTCTGGAAGTAGTAATTCTGGAAGTACGGATTCTGGCTCATGAACCACAGGTTCTGGTGGGGCACATACGGGAAGTACCGACTCTGGCTCTGGTTCCAATAACACGGCATCTGGGGCAACGAATTCATGAAGTACGGATTCTGGCTCATGAACCACAGGTTCTGGTGGTACTGCCTCTGGATCCACCCATTCAGGAACAACGAATTCTGGGGGTACTGCTTCCTGAAATACGAACTCAGGAGGAGTGATTGATAACACTCAGACAGGAGTGTATTTCACGGGTTCACTCGTAGTTGATGCATTCCAGAGGAGTGAGATGAACGGACTACTCGATATCCTTCCTGAGAATATTGCCCGAATCGGTAGTATGATCGAATTACGAAATACTCAGATTATGCTTTCTCATTCGGGGAATGGTGCTTCTCTGAGC
>CAZDFE010000103.1:0-314 GCA_964504755.1 uncultured Candidatus Peribacteria bacterium | reverse complement strand
TCATGAAATATTGCATTCGTGGTAGAAGGAAATCTCTGGAGTGGTGTCCTCCTTGCGCCTCATAAGCTCGATCCAACACTCGAGTCCAATATTTCTGCTACCGATCCTGGAATACTCCTTCCGACGGGATCAGAAGTAAGTCAGGGCGTATTTCGAACCTATCTCCATATGATACTCGGAACCTATCAGATAGGCGCGCCTGACTCATCCCTCGCACTGAGTGGTGGACTTGCCACGATTCGACTCTTGCTGCCTTCTGAATCAATCGGGCACACGGTTACTATTTTTCGATCCGAAGATGGAATATACTGGAA
>CAZDFE010000102.1:0-4178 GCA_964504755.1 uncultured Candidatus Peribacteria bacterium | reverse complement strand
CAGTTTGAGGAGTTACAGAGAATTTTAGTAACATAATAATTCCTTATTTATATCAATGAACTTTTATGGATAAATTATATGAATTCACACATATTCAGCATCGTTATTTCTATATCATAGATACCTTGCTTCATTGAAAATTATTTCAAATTCTCCGAAAAATCTTCAATATTTTCATTTGTACTCCTCCATGTATTATTGGATTCCAATTATTGATTAATAATTCTGAAGTAACCAATACTCGTACTTTTATACTCACGATCATTATCTCAATAATATGGTACATATTAAGCATGATACCGAGTAGAACAATGCAAAGCATACAAAAACAGCTCATAAAACTCACTGAAATATATCATACAGAAATAGAAATGGAGAAGAATATTCAGTATATTCAGTCTATCGATGACATTCGAAGAGATACAGAGAAGCTGGAAGAACATCGAAAAATCCTCAACACTCTTCATGAATCATACATTCTGAACTGCATTTGATTTTTCCAGAAATGACTCGATATCAGAAAGTTTGCTACGGAACAATACATAACCATCCGAAACATCCTTCATGATCATATTCATGATCTCATTCTTCGTCTCGCTGAACAAAAACAAACCCTCGAACACGCCAAATCTGAACTAGAAAGGAGTATTCAATGAACACCTGAACTCGAACAGGTTTCAGAACTCCAGAAAGCTCGACTCGATCGACAGATAGAACAGTTTGAGGAGTTACAGAGAATACTCGTGAAAGCCTAAATCCCATAAAACCGTTTCGAATTTTCATAGACGGTTTTTTCGATTTCATCGAAGGATTCGGTTCGGATTTCTACGAGTTTCTCGAAAACATATCGCGTATATGCTGGTTCATTTGTCTGGCCACGAACTGGTTGTGGAGCGAGAAATGGAGCATCCGTCTCGATAAGGATTCGGGAAAGTGGGAGATTTTTCGCGGCTTCCTGTATTTTCTGAGCACTCTTGTAGGTAAGAATTCCCGAAAATGAGAAATATATTTCATCTGAGAAATCGAGAAGCTCTTTCGCAAAATCATAATCCTCAGAAAAACAGTGCATGACCGCATGAGTCACGCCTTCTGTTTTCATAAATTCGAGCGTATCATCACGAGCATCTCGCGTATGAATCACGAGTGGAAGATCGTATTTCATCGCGAGTTCGTGTTGCATGCGCCACCAGTTTTTCTGATTTTCTTTTTGTTTTTCGGTACGGACGGGGTCAAGATAGTGATAATCTAATCCCGTCTCACCGATCGCGACGATCACATCACGATGTTCGAGAATCAGACGTTCATACTCAGAAATCCTCATATAGTTTTCATCATTCTGAGATTCTTCTGGATGATAGCCGATCGTAGCACGAAATACCTGTGGAAACTTCCCCGCGAGTTCGATCGCCTGTTTCGAAGATTCAATAGTACAACCGATTTGTACGGCGAGTTCGACTCGATTATGAGCCATATTTGCTATGACTGTATCGATACGAGGCAGTATCGAATCCCAGTAACAGTGGGAATGTGTGTCAATTATCATATATTACGGAAGGTAAGGTTCTACTTTCCAGAGATCAGAAACGTCATCCAGAAATACGGGAACATCCTGATACCAGAAGAATATACCATCCTGTATTCAGCGAGCGATAACCGTAGAGAGTCCAGTATCGCGATCCACTCGAATAAATACAGACTCGTTTGTAGGAAAATTCGAGAGTTCGAGTTTTTCAGTATCGTCTTTGGAAATATATCCGATACGATATCGGTCGGTAATATCGATATAATCCGTAAACCGCGGATTCATTATCCAACGATCTTCATTTTTGATATAGATATTTGTATTCGTTCTTATTTTGAGTCACTCTGATGTATAGATAACCGAGAGGATTCGATCAGTATAGGGAAACATTTCCGTTCTCGAACCATCTCATGAAATAATATACTGCCCTTCCAGAGCTGTTGGAACAATAAAAAATTGTCTACTGCGATCGAGATATACTCAATCCCCTCATTCTCATAGTGGAAATACAGGATAAATAGTATCATCAGTAATAACACTCACTTCACGATGACCATCGATCATATGCGTCACATACGTCTTTCCAGAAAAATCCATTCCTATAGGAGTGAGCGTATTAAGTAGTCCTAATTTCATAATACGATCCTCTATGATCTCAGGAAGTGTGGTATCGAGACTCGAAAGGTTCGCTATTTTTCCTGAGAGAATTTTTTTTTCAGGAACAATATGGAATGCTTTTTGTTCTCACACTGAGAGACGATAGGTTTCTCACATCGTTTCATATCCAGATCCAGAAATCGTAACGCGATACAATGCTGGAGCAATCGGACCAGTTTCACAATACATCAAGCATGTTTGATCAAACCGTAATACTGAATCCGCGAGTGGCAAATAATCATATTCGAGAGTTCCCTCGAGCGTAATCGTCACGGGGGTTTCCTGAGCAATATGAAACTGCATACTCGAAGTCCGATGGAGAAAAAAATACCAATACAATCCGAATGGTATTCCCAGAAAAATAAAGAGAATGATCAGAGCAAGAACTCGGGTACGCATAAGAAAAAGTTGCAATTACGAGCATTATAAAGAAAATTATCGAAAAGCAATTTCACTTCCCTTTCATATATTTATGCCATCTTTTGATCCACTCGAATACTATATACGCTCATGCGAATGAGTAGAGTCCACTATTGCCAGTATTATTGATGCTGAAAGTGCACGAACTATCATTACTCGAATATCCTGAATACATATCACTGATCTGAGTGAGACCATAACGGGCAATATTCCGAATGTTTTTTCTTATACCAAAGAAGATGAGAAAAAAAGTCTCGGCATCGAGGTAATCCGTAGATTTCTCGTCGATATATCGAACAAGCCCTATGCCGGAAAGGCAATATATCTCCTTCAGGATATTCATACCGCGAGTATCGAGGCTATGAATTCATTACTTAAGATACTGGAAGAGCCGCCGGAATATGCAATCATTCTTCTTGTAACCAATGAGCCAAATAGCTTACTCGAGACCATTACTTCACGAACCATCCATCTCCATCGATACGAAAAAAATATACCCCTTCCAGAATCAGTCACAAAAGCTATAGAAGCATACTTTCATGGGGATTATATTCCATTCATTACGTATTTATATGAGGCAAAATATGAATCCCCACAAGAAGCCATACATATACTCCACTCCGCACTCAAATTCGCAAATTCCCCCCTACTCCAAAAAATAGAGGCCTGACTCATATCACTCTATCATGTAAACGAAAATCCTCGTAATATTCTCGATGCTGTTTTTCTATAGAAATATACCCAGGTATGTATCGTTTTTTCTGACTACAAAAGGAAGAAACGAGTAAATGTATACTGTATACAAAAATGTATCAAGAACACTTTTGTTTAAAGGGCTAGTCGACTTATAGGAGTTCGTTTGACTCGCAGACCCTTTTTTCTATATTGTGAAGGTAACATTCGTTTCTCATATGAACCCTTCATCCAAAAATTCCACTCCCCGATCAACTCAATCAAAGATTGAAGCCACTTCTGAAAAATCAAAGATTGAAGCCACTTCTGAAAAACAGAAGAGAGATATTTTCTTCTCCACCGAAGAACGTCCAGGAACCCTCATCATCGTAGAAGGCTCTGACGGCTCTGGAAAATCAACACAACTCCTGATTGCCAAGAATCTTCTTGAATCCAATGGATTTTTCTGCGTTCATAGCGTTTGGAACTCATCGATTAAGATTCATGAAATGCAAAAGAAAATGAAGAAAACCGATCTTCATATGCCAGCTGCAGTATTTGATATGATCTATGCTTCCGATTTTATGGAACGCTATCTTACTGAAATGCGAGGAGCTCTTCGTGCTGGTATGGTCGTTCTCTGTGATCGGTATATGTATACGGCACTCGCTCGTGGATATGCTCGTGGACTCAAGATGGATCATCTGAAACCATTTTATGATTCATACTTCCCGACTCCTGATCTTGCGTTCTACTTCCGTATTCCGGTAGAAATCGCGGCTCAGCGTGCGATCGGTCGAAATCCACTCAAACACTATGAAGCCGGTATGGATGTACGCTATTCGGATAATATCATCGATAGCTTTAAGAAGTTTCAGACAAAAGTAATCGAAGGATATGATATCCT
>CAZDFE010000101.1:0-4334 GCA_964504755.1 uncultured Candidatus Peribacteria bacterium | reverse complement strand
CCCTTTCATATTCTGGTGATGTTCGCGGAACTCGAGTATGAATCCTGCTTTCTGGATTTTCCGATACATAGTCTGATGCTCTTCGTCGAGGAATCCGAGGAATATGTATGCTTCCTGCACGGAGAACTTGTCACGGAGATAGATACGGAATCGTGCAAAATCCACTTTCCAACCCGCAGAACTTGTACCGAGGTGGAGATTTTGTCCGTCGATGAAGGCGATATTATTTTCTTTCATAGAAAATACAGAGCAAATTATGGCATGGATTATATTCAGGTTTTCTTTTCTCCAACTTTTCCCTTCCCCACCCGACGAAAAATCTTTTGATTTTCAGAAGTATTGCGAGATATATTTCTCATATAGTATCATATCCGATACTATACACTATATTTTATATATCATATTTTTGACATAATATACGAAAACTCTATACTACTTTTGTGACATTTTATTATGTTTTATGTATATATGGACACAAAAATACTCAGATACCTCCGTGAACAAAAGTGATTTTCTCAGGATGCATTTTCGGAGAAGATAGGAATGAGTCGTGCCACCTATATCCGTGTAGAGTCTGGTGATAAGTCCCCTACTCTCGATGAACTCAGTACTATTGCTCGTGTTCTATGAGTGTCCGTGGAGTCGCTCATATCTGATACAACATGTGAGACTGATCATCCTATCGATGAAGAGAAATACCAACAGATTCTCGAGAATTGTATCGAATTCGGAGCAGATAAAGATGGTAAGATTACGAAAACCAAGCTCGCAAAACTCGCTTATCTCGTGGATTTTGCTTGGTATTATGAACATCTTGTTTCTCTGACGGGACTCCAGTATCGCCGACTCGAGCAGTGACCTGTACCCAATGAGTATTTTCGAACGATAGACACCCTCTTGAATGATGGAGCTATCCGAGTGGAGTTCAAGGGTATTGCTCAGATGATCCGTAACACTGAGTCACCATCGACAAGTAAGCTATCTCCTGAAGAAATACAACTCATACAGGATATCTGCAAAAAATGGAAAGGAAAATCCACGAAAGACATCGTAGAATTCACTCATGCACAACTCCCATGGAGTATCTGCCAGGATGGGGAGATTATTCCCTATGAGCTTATCACCCAAGAAGAACCGAATCATGTCTACTAATAGTCGTAAATACAGTGTCATCATCCAAGAATATGCAAAAAGGCACTTCATAAAATGATTCCAAAAAAAGTATAGTGGGTGATGGCAAAAGACTCTCGATACGATCTGTTTTATGCTCGAACGAGCCGATTGACTCAGGAATACTGACAAATCAGAGATTATCTATACTTCTGGAAAGAGGCATATTATTAAGGGGAATTTTTCAGTCGTGTGAGCTCGAGAATCAGCAAAAGCCGCAGGAAATCGGTATATTGCTTTTATTGATGATGAAAATTGTATCTGCGAAATACTCCTAGTATATAGCAAAAATGATATTGTCGGAAGCCATGAAACCGTATGGTGGCAATGACTCGTGGAAGAAAATTTCCCAGAAATCATGAATTTTTTCTAATATTGTATACTACTCATTCATTAGAGTTTTCATCACTTAAAAATCCATCAAACAGAGTTGATGGATTTTATGTGTTGATATGGCTGGACACCTGTATCCTACACCAGATGTGTGTAAGACCCAGAGTGGCTTACTAGAAATATGACTTCTAGCATCTAGGTCATCTTGGAACTTGAGTCAAAATGAGACAAATGGGACACCTAGTGGGTGTATCATATTCAAATATTTTATTTGTCAATAGTTTGTTCCTTTACGAAGCATTTTCTAATATAAAAAAGGATTAGAACGATTATGTAACTAAAAATAGTGAGTATCCTTTGAGATAATGTAAAAATAATTACAATGAAAATAATCATGACTTAATTATAAATATGAATAATGATAACATACAGTTGCATGTAAAAAGACTAAGGTATTCAGATAGTATTGATGAGTATAATCTATACCGTGCAGCACTTGAATGGGATCTTATTCATCCAATTGTTATACAAGATCAAGATGATCTAAAGTCTGAATATCTTTGGAAGGATAGGCTAAGTCCATTTCATCATCAAATTAAGAATCTTATTACATTCTGTAGACGTTTGCCAGTTACCTTATTGGCAGATGATGTTTGACTCTGAAAAACAATTAGTGCCTGACTTATAATGAGTGAACTTGCCTCTCGTGGTCGGATATCAAAGATACTTATCGTTTGTCCGAAAATATTGATGCCGCAATGGCAAACTGAGCTTGATACCAAATTTGCAATTCAATCTGTAATAAAAACTGGACAAGATCTTGTTAATGTAAAAATCCCAGAATGAGTTTCGGCAGTAATAACAACATATAATACAGCCAGGATACACTTAGATAAGCTCACTCAAGTGGGCTATGACATGCTTATATTAGATGAAGCACATAAACTACGTAATTTATATGGTGTAGATTCTCCACCTCAAGTTGCAACGCGCTTCAAAAAAGCATTAGAAGATAGAATGTTTAAGTATGTTTTAATGCTCACAGCAACACCTATACAAAATAGATTATGGGATCTTTATTCACTTGTAGATTTACTAACTGTTGCAAGATGACATACTAATCCTTTTGGTAGTCCTGGACTTTTTGCTCAGAAATATATTGCTGATAAGCAATCAGATGCAAGAAAGTTAAAACGAGAAAATCAAGAGGAATTTCGTTCCGTGGTATATGGTTATATGTCACGAATTAGAAGATGAGATGCTAATCTACACTTTCCTGAACGTATTGTTCAATTACATAATGTTGATCCTACCGTGCAAGAAATGGAGTTAATAAGAATTGCTACGGATTGAATTGAAAAAATGAATCGTCTTGTTCAGATTGGGATTTTGCAATCCCTGGTAAGTAGTCCAGAGGCTCTTGTTTCAAGGCTAGAACATATGTTTGAGAATAGAACTATTGATTGGAGCTTCCTCCAAAAAGTTAAAACAGCTGCTTCTTGCATAAATATCACAACAAAATTAAAATGACTCGGTATTCTCATTAATGATTTAAGAAATGAAAAACCACAAGATTGGAGAGTCGTTATATTTACTAGATTTCTAGATACACAAACTAGCATTCAGACCTATTTAGAATCCAGTGGCATACGTTGCTGAATAATAAATGGGAAAACATGATCAAGTAATCAGGAAATGATTGCTAAATTTTCCAAAGAGCACCCAGAAATACATGTTATTATTTCCACTGAAGCAGGTTCAGAGTGAGTAAATTTACAAGTTGCTAATGTACTTGTAAACTATGACTTACCATGGAATCCAATGATCGTTGAACAACGGATAGGTCGCATACAACGATTATGATCTAACCATAATAATGTTTGTATTTTTAATATTGTTTTACATAATACCTTTGAGTCATATATAGTTGGTCGCTTAATGGAGAAGCTTCAGATGGCATCACATGCAATTGGTGACATTGATTCATTACTACAGGCATCTGGAATGGGAGATAATGATGAAAGTGGTGCGGAAGGATTTGAAGAGAATATACTTAAGCTAGTATTGGCTTCTTTGGCAGGAAAAGATGTCGAAATGGCAACGCAAAAACAAGAAAAAAGTATTATCGATGCTAAAATACAATTAGAAAAAGAACAGGAAAATATTGATGTGATGCTAGGGGGTATGGATGATTCAGATAATAATTGACCTGAGTGTCCTCAATTGCCACCGCAGAAGAACTCAATGAATGCAAAAGATTTTGCATTAACTGCACTTGAAAGTATTGGTGCTTTTCTAATTCCCCAGAATAATAAGTATATATCAGAATTGGATGGCCGAAAGGAGCTTATTCGTTTTGATAATGAATGAATAACTAGAGAGACTGCTACTACAAGTATATTATATGCCCCTGGTAGTCCAGCATTCGATAAATTAGTTTGAAAAATAACTTCAAAAAATCTCCACAGAGCACAAGATATTGATATTAATCCAGTAATAAACGCTGAAAGATTATCTAAAAAATGGGTTGAGGAGTTTGGTTGAGAGTTCCTATCTTCCCAAGCTACAGATGTGTGTCGTTTATTTACAGGAACTGCTCTTGTAAGAGTGAGATTAACAGTTGCGCATGATAGTTATGAACGCCTTATTGAGGTAGAATGTAATACTACGAATAATTTTTCTAATGAGGGATTATCTTGATTAAGCTCCATTAGTCAGGAAATAAATAATTTATCGTCTATTGGACTTATTAATCAAGAATTAATAGAAGCTTCATTACAGGATCCATGAATTTTAGAATTTTATCGATTTTATAATGAACGATTAAAACA
>CAZDFE010000100.1:0-4371 GCA_964504755.1 uncultured Candidatus Peribacteria bacterium | reverse complement strand
TTCTGCTTTCCAGACATATAGATTATATGTTGGCTCCAGTGCTTAGGCAGTGGAAGCAGAGTCATAGAGATCTAATCAAAGACCTCAGAGAGATTATATATGATATAGATTTATTGCAATTCTTTACGAGTGATTACCGATATATGCGTCACTGATCATTTATCATTGGACTTCAATATCACAGTACGGTTTGGTACTCTAGCAATATTTCCGATAGAGTCCCCGAGCATATTTGGATTCGTATAGTTCTCCTTTTGATAATGATATTTTCCTCGTACTCATCGTATCGTCTTATGCTCTCAAAATGCTTTTGCGAGTTTCTTAAAAGTTTTTTCTGAATATTTTGCTGGCGTAATACCAATACGGTTCAGGAGTTCTTGAACGTCGAAAAATAATCTTCCATGCATACTCTCACCTGTTGCTTCTGAATATGCAATAAGTGCCACCATAGATTCTTCTGTTTCATAAGAAATAAATCAGTCACCAGTTATAGTTACATAATGTTTCTGTCACTGCATAGTAAGTAGTACTGGTGCCACAAGTGGAAAATCATATACACCAAATCACTCTTTGAAATACACCTTAGGTATAAACATGCTATTTTCATAATACTTCTTATACATCCCTCGAAAGAGTTTCTTCGAGAATCAGAATTTCCGAAGATCATCAAGAATCATCAAGAATACTGCACCAAAAATACTGATAATCCCATTAAGTTTTGATTCAGTGGAATGTAAAAGTCAATCATCAATCAAAGTTCGGATACGACTCTGTGAAATGGGTATCCGTGAAATAGGTATACCAGTTTCAATAAGCTCGATGCTATTGTTTATATTCATACTCCAGTGTATTTATTAATAATGGCTACTTTCGCCCGATAAGTATACTTATCGGGATTCTTCTCGAGATCCTCCCAGATCTGATTTTGTGCTACCTCATAAGTACCAAAGGTATTTATGAGTTTTAAAGTATTCAAGTTTTCTTGATCCATGTTATTTTTTACTTCGGCTATCTTACTTCTTACCAGTCAAACATCATTCTTTCTTACATACAATTTCTTATATCCATCACTATCTCGATACATGTATGCATGAGAATAGTATCGACTGATTTTACCAGATTTTTTACGATATTTCCGTGTCTGATTTACTATGTATCAGATCTCATCTTTTGAGTTACCATTCTCAATATGTGCCAGAATATTTTGCATGTAAGAAAAAATATAAGACTACTGCATTTTTGTTTCCATCCTCAGACCTTTTGTGTAAAATATAATAAATTTTCGTAAAATGGAAAATCAGAAAAATCAAGCAACCCATCTCACAAGCACCTACCAATATCAGACAGATTACTTTCAGGTACCAAAATTGGATAGAAATCAGATACAGTTTTTATCGCCATTTCGCTATGATAGTGAGACAGTACTATGAACAGGGATACTTAATCTCGATGAAGTAAAAACAGAAAAGGACTTTACAGAAGTATATGATGAAGTTCTGAAATTTGCAGAAGAGGAAGCGATAAGATTTATGAGGCAAGTAGTCAGAAAAAAGCTCGAACTCTTTGAAGAAAGAAATCCGAGGATCCATAAATACTGAAAAAGAAACAAAGGTATTCGATTCTTTTCGAATACTGCTTTGAAAGATATTGAGATATGAGTAGATGACTACGAACTACGAGAATGAAGTGAGGGAAAATATTTCGGACGAAGTACTTCTACTATTTTCTCTTCTCTGTAATTTTTTTTTATTCTCTTATTTGTTTCTTATATACGTGATAAATTGATATTGCCACTTCGTTCAGTGCCTCACCATTGGCAAATTCTTCGAATTTCCTGACTAAAATAATACGGAAATCAGCACCATTACCACTATTAAAATTAGAAATATGCCGAATACCTTAGTTCCAGATTGATTATCAGGATTTGTATCTAACTCTTTTGTACTGTCTTCCTCAATAGCAGGTGTATTATTTCTTCTTGGGTGTTTCCATGCTTTTTCAAACATATTGTCAGAAGTAGTACCCCCTCTTCATATTAAATAATGTTTACAAGTATAAGCAATATCTTCGTCATTTCTCAAATCAGATTTTTTAAGTATCCAATCGAGATAATCTTTCGGTACGCTATTCCACTTTTCTCATTTATGCTTTCAGAATGTTACTGTATCAAGAAGTATCGGCTTAGAGGAAATATTTTTCATATTGTCTAGTATTTCCTTTGAGTCAATTGTTCCTAGTCTATCGGACATTTCTTTATAAAATTTCCAAAATAGTTTTTCCAGAACGAGAATATCACTCATAGCATCATGAGGATTGATGTCTCAATCTAATTCCAGATTAAACTTATAACGAAGTGTTTGAAGTTTATAGTTTTCTAAGTCAGGAAAGAGATAATGAGCAACCTTGAGGGTACAAATACTGTTAGGGATTTTTATTCATACAGATCATAAAACTCAAATATCAAATTTCGCATTATGTGCAACCAATATTTTTTCTTGCAATATAGCATTAAGAGCTTCTTTATCTTCAGATTTTTCAAATACTTCCTTTCATTCCAGCATCTTTTCTGTAATATGATGAACTCCCATGGCTCAATGGCTAATCAGCACACCACCAGTTGAATAGTATTTATTAAACTCTTTACTATTTAGATTCTCTCAATATTTATATGCTAGTTGTATGACTATTGGTGAGTCAAGGTCATGTACTTCTGTATCGAGAAATAAAACTGAATTTCTAGTAAGAAACTGATTCTGAATAATGGATGAAGTAGATTGGGATTCTTCTTCAAAAGTTAAGAATTTAGGATTTTCAATATCCTGTAATTCAAGACGAAAATCATATTTTATGTGTAACACTTCTTCCAATTCGGATTTTGCTCTTTTTTGATATGAAGCGATTTGGTCATTCATATTTGCCCTATACCACATTTCTTGAACGGATAGATTTTCATTAACTTCGTCATTTTGAGATTTTGCAGGATCAATAATAGCCCATAGGTTTTTCTCTTCTTCACTAAGTAAGTCCTGATTCGCTCCACTTGAAACCAATAGTTTAACAATATCCAATCTTCATATAGTAATTGAAGCACCCAATGCTGATAGTCCTGTTTTAGATACTTGGTTTACATTTATTCAGTCATCAATTAATACACGACATAAATTTATATTTCATCTATATGCTGCTATAATAATTCAATTTATACCATCATTAGTTAATAGGTTTATATCTCACCCCTGCCATAGATAATCTGATACAAATTGATTCTCTCATTTCTTGCATGCATTTAGAAAATTATTTTTGGTCATAAGAAAACAGGTTAAGACAAAATATACCTTAACCTTGAATTTTTTAGCAAAACAAAAAGGAAGATATATCCTATGTTGAATCGCTAAATCACAACAGATTCCAGTTTAATGAAAGGAAGTTTTGGATATACCTTCCTTTTAATCCATTAAACTGGTTGCGCGAGTACGCAAAAATTCGAAACAAAAAAATCTGTTTTGTGTGATTTAGCCTTTCCATTATAAGATTCCTAGTCTTTTGTCAATCTCATAAATGACAACCTAGGTTCACAAAGGCGGGTTTTGGCAAACATCTCAAATTTATCCGAGGGGTCGGTTATAACTATAATAGTATATAGGTACTAGCCTGGGGGTACCTATATACTATTATAGTATTTATATATAAATACATATTATAACTTGATACTCTGCTATCCTATAGTCTCCACCGTCCGAACGAACTATGACGTAAAACTATGCTCACAAACCCTGACCTCTTATGCATGCTAAGGAGGTCTTTTTTTATCTCCATTTTTATTTTTATTTATGCAATTACTTACAGCAGACATTCTCAAGAAATTCTCTAATATCAAATCGCAAGAGAATAACCCTGACCCTATCATCATCGCCAAATACTTCCATCCAGCATCAAACTGGACATGGTATGCGACAGAGTTCGATCCAGAAACCAGAACCTTTTTCTGATTCGTAGTTGGACACGAAGAAGAGTGGGGATACTTTTCACTCGATGAACTCCAATCATTCCGAGATAGATATTGACTCACTATCGAGCGTGACATCTACGCAGGATATCAACCTCTATCAACCTACCTAAAAACCGCAGGATGCTAAAATTCTGCGGTATTTTGCCTGTATATTTATCACTTACTATTATCTTTATGACTGCTATCACTATCGACCACATCACACAATACACAAATGAACTCATCACCGTTCGTAATCAGATAGCATTTTTCACTCAGAAACTCGATGAACTCAAAGAGAAACGAGACATGACACAGAGGACACTCATAGTTGCTATGAAGTCTAATAACCTCAAGTCATGGAAAACCAATGACAATAGCTT
>CAZDFE010000099.1:0-4403 GCA_964504755.1 uncultured Candidatus Peribacteria bacterium | reverse complement strand
AACCTCACATGTATAAAACCTACTGGAAAGACCTCGCAACAGAAGGCCCTCTCGCGGCCCTCGCACCCATGGACGGCTACTGTGATAGCCCCTATCGACAAATCGTAAAAAAAATCGCACCTCGAACGGTGGTATTTAGTGAATTCTATAGTGCGGATGGCCTTGTGCATTCGAAGGATCTCGCAAAAAAAGTCCTCGTTCATGACCCCTCAGAACATCCTCTCGTGATCCAGATTTTCGGTAAAGATCCGGAAAAATTCAGAGAAGCCGCGATCATTATCGAATCATACGGCATTACTGGAATTGATATTAATATGGGTTGTCCAGCAAAAAAGGTGGTAAAAAGTGGCCACGGATCATCCCTCATGATCAATCGAGATACCGCATTTCGGATCGTCGAAGAAATGTCAAAAGCAGTAAAAATACCAATTTCCGTGAAGACTCGATTGGGATGGGAAGATAGCTCACTCCTCATAGAATTCTGTCAGGGACTGGAAAATGCTGGAGCCAATATGATCAGCGTCCATGGAAGAACCTACAAACAAGCCTTTACGGGAAAAGCAGATTTCACGGGCATATATGATCTCAAACAGCAACTTGGTATCCCCGTGCTCTGTAATGGTGATATTCTCGATTATGATGATGGTGTAAGAAAAATGATCCATCCAGCAAATCGGAATTCTCCCCTCATCGAAACATCACCGAAAGATCTCGATGGATTCATGATCGGCCGTGCGAGCTTCGGAAATCCATGGTGTTTTCTCCCAAAAGAATACATACCCACACTCGGTGAAATCCTCGATATTATGAAGGAACATGGAAGACTCCTCTGGGAGTGGAAAAACAGAAAGGGTATGATGGAAGCTCGCAAACACCTCGTTCAATACCTCCATGGATTTCCAGGAGTGAAGGAATATCGAAGTGCGCTCGTGCAGGTCGAAAGTATATCCGATATAGAAAGTATATTGGAAAAAATCAGGACTGACCACTGATCCCTCCTCGGAGAACGCCTGTCGAACTCCTCGAATCCCGAGAGTCAGCTCGCGGTCTGGGAATGTGGCTGCGACTAAGAAATGCTAGAAATTCGTATGTGAAAATACTCTTACTTCATGGGGAGTATTTTTCCGATAGTAGGAAATAAGGAATTCAGATGGTACCAGATGGAGTGAAATGCGAGATAGGAGAATCCAGAGTATTCGAAGATAGAGCCACTTGAGTGATGTACTGAGGATGGAGATGACATTCGATGATCCTCGCAGGAATAAACCGAGAGAGAGCGTGGATGGAATATCTCAGAGGGCATATACTCGAGATGGATGGGGTGCGATAAGTCAGAGATCATGATGCGTTATGATCGTTCTTGCCTTCGATAGGACAAGAGCAAGAATTCCCCAGAATCCAATATATCGAAGGAGGGAATGTCACCAGATAACATCTGGTTGGAATTTTCCTACTTCTCTCCTGAGTGAGAAAAAATGCCAAAATAAAAATGGATTCAAGAATAAAAGGAAGACTCGTTTCCATTTTAGAACACTCCCATTATAGCCATATATTGCTACTTTTTTTCCCATATTTTGGAGTTCATCTCGTAAGAAAAAAATATATTTCTCTGTACCTCAGATTGACACCATATAATCACTAACGAGCAGAATCCGATCCGCCCCTCAAATAATCATACGAAGATGTTCTCGCCATAGAGAGAGGGAATATCATGAGATATTCACGGTATACAAATCTGTGGCTTGAAGGATGTTTTCGATAATACGAGCAAAGGAATCGATCGGATTCAGTTCATCGAGTGCATACGCATCATGAATGAACGGTATGAGTCCACCCTTACGAAATCCTACCACCGTCAGACCCGACTGGATCGACTCCAGTGCCACTAATCCGAATGTTTCGAGAAATCTTGATGGCATAAATGCGACATGACATGTCTTTCGAAGGTGGTTCAGCTCCACCCCATCTAAATATCCATGAGTATGAACATTCGAATATCCGAGTGCCTGAAATCTTCAAAGCATACTTCCCTCTCCACAGATTTCCCATTCGATCGGAAACTGGTACTGGTCATGAAATTGGTGCAATATCGAAAGGAGAATATCTGCTCATTTTTCTACTTCGAGACGACCCACATAGATGATCCGAAGGGGTTTATTTTTTTCGACGAACATAGGATGATCCGAGAATAAGACCAAGTAGAGAAAATAATGAAAGCGAGAAGAAGCTCGATTCGAAGGTATGGAGGAAGAAATTCATGATGAGAATCGAGAGGAACATTCCCGCAAGCACCCGATTCGTCCAGAATATCTGGATGAATAGATACATCATCAGGATAACAAATGCAAGCCCTCCGAGAATTCCTCATTCGATAAATTGCTGAATGTACCAACTCTCTGGTATATAGTAACGATCGAGTGATTCGATCTGGGATCGAGGCATTTCTGAGAGATCCTGCACGTACCGATACCCTGGGCCCGCACTGCCAAGCCCCTGTCCAAGCGGATAATCCTTCACTCGATCAATTCCTACCTGCATACGTTCTATATGTCCCTGGGTCGATCCTCATCGCTCCATAATAACCTTCAGACTACTCTCATACTGCCATGCCATAATCCCACCAATACCCAGAAACAAACAGAGAAATACCACCATTTGGACGGGAAATCGACGAAATAAGGTTCGAAATGATACGAGACAAAGAAATCAGAGAGCCGTAGCCAATCAGAGCAATGCACTGCGTGAATAGGTGTAGAATACAAAAATACCAAGTACAAATAATGCCCCGCCTATGAAAAAGTACCAGTCCTTTTTATTTCGAAAATAGTAGGCAAGAATCCCCATATAGAGAAGAAGAAAAGCAGCCATCGAATTCGGACCATCAAATATACCCTGAAACCTTCGGATATTCGCCCCATCAACCCCATGAAAAATCGGAACCGACGAACCAAATTGCCACGCGCTCGGATTGCCAGAATATCACAGATACAACAAAATATCTTCAGAAAGTGGCCATTTCAGCAGCATACTGATACCAAGTGCTATTCCTGCGGTTATGAGAAATAACCGGACATACGAAGAAATAGGGCGCGGTAAAAGCACCATCCCATGGAGTACAATGAGAAATAATATGAGAAACTCAAAGTCATATCGGCCTCCGTATAACAAACCAGAAATACCAGTGGTTCCGAGAGTTACGGTCGTCATAATGACCATATAGATACTAATGAGTGTGTCATAGGGCGTCCATCGAAAATGGATACGACCCCGCATATACTCAGTGCACAGCGTGAGAAACATGAGAAAAATTAATCCCTCTTTCACAAGGGATACGCCCGGAATACCGAGACGTTCCTGGAAAAATATCGAAAGGATCGTCGTAAAAGGAAGGAGTACTACGAGTGCACGAAAAAGAAAATCAAACATAACCATCACGAAAGAAAAATGATTTGCCAATAATAGACATTTCTCTACAATACGCAAGTACTTTCCCTCTATTCTTTTTTCGAAAAATTATGAATGAATCCGCGATCAATGCTCTCAAATGAAAACTCAGAAAACCCCACGTAAATAGTACTTGCATCGGATGCAGTGCATGTACCGCTATTTCTGGTGATGTGTTCACACTCGATGATCAGGGCCTCTCCTGTGTGAATCACCTCGATAACTATGAAGGGCACGATGTCGATGACTCGATTGCTGCCTGCCCAGTGAATGCGATCAGTTGGCAGGAAATGGATGAAAGTGGAAACTATATTGATGGAGTTATGGAGCACCAGGATGTACGGTAATCCTGGCCACACATCACAGATTGGAAGAAAATAAGCACCCTTTCAGGGGTGCGAATCAATAAGCTTCATGGCACTATCTGCAGCATTGCGAATCATATCCTTGAAACGATCCTTGGTTGTCATTGTTTTTCAAGATTCGAGTAAGAGCTCTATAATTTCAACATCATTTGCTTTTGGCTGAGGTATAGATGTATGTATCTGATTTTGTAATATTTCGAGTTTTCCTTTCAAAATCACCATATCTCCATCTCCGAAATAATCATTTCATCGAGAAAGCATATAGCTGATCCATCGATATATAAAAGCCATAATTACTATTTTATCTTGTGTATTAAGATGCTTCAGTGAGGCCTCTTGAAATGTTTGCCAAACTGGATGATTTCCTATATCCCCATCTCATGGTATCATAGCTTCCAGCAATGGCAAGACGATCGCAGATTCACTCGGACCAGATCCAGATAAAAAAATATGCGCAGAATATCCTTCTATAAAAGAATCAATCTCACTAATATCCATTCAGAGAAGATTCTTTCTTACAACTTTATCAAAAAAATCCATATGATAAAAATTATTTAATATGATGAGACGATAATTGATTATTATTATTTAATC
>CAZDFE010000098.1:0-4478 GCA_964504755.1 uncultured Candidatus Peribacteria bacterium | reverse complement strand
CCACTATACTCATCGACATTCACATGACTCAAATCTTGTTTGAGTACCCCGAGAAATGGATCGGTTTCCATCGGTTCTGGATCAGAAATAGAATTAGCTCATTTCTGAAACCAAGTACTAATTCGCAATTCCTCTGACCATGATCGAGATACATATTTCCCATACAATTGAGACAAATAGATCATCGCTCCTCCTGTGACCATGAGTGCAATCACGCGAGTGATCGTTCCATTATTACCCAGCCAGATATCATGGAAAAATATTTTTAAGAGTATATATATACCGATATAGAGACCGATCGTTCGAATTATAGGTATATCCCGAATAATTCCACGAATAATGAGCATACTCGCGATCATCGCCAGATAGAGCGATACCGCGAATGTTCCAAAAAATACATCAACATACCATGATGACAGCACGAGTGTCCCAATAATACCTACCCCCATCTGAAACCATGCGAATGGATGTTTGGTTCGATAAGCAGAGTATCCAATCCAGAGAAGTCCAAGTAATGTCACTCCTTGTACCAATAATGGAAGAAGTCATTTCTTATTCAGAAAATCAAATCGGTCCATAAACATCAAGACCACTCCGATAAAAAGCATCGAATGAAAGGCATGGTACATAATCTTACCAATGTGTGCATAGAGCGCTGAAAGCATCGCAATGAAGAAGGTGATCCCCAGTAAACTCCAACCAACACTCGTATGTGGAATAATGGAACCAATACCATACCCCAGAAGAAGCACTCCAATCATATGAAATACATCATAGACAACCCGAGTTGGAGTAGTATCTTTTCGAAGAAAAAAGAGGGAAGCAAATACTGCTACCAACATAATAATAAGTATTGGAAGTGAGGCCCAGTCGCCCGAAGCAATGGATCCAATCAGCGTCATTTCTTTCAGAATTCCAATCGCAAAGATGATATGCGCCGCATATTGGATGCGAACATCTCACTTCTGACTATAGACAAAATAAAGAATCACTGATTCCACCACCCATGCAAGACTCATCATGCCTGGAATATCCCGAAAGAGAAATGCGATCGCAAACGTAAAGAGTGAGAGTGGAATGGCAAGAAGCACGAGGGATAATGACGATCCAGCTGTGTCTGATTTCACAGTTTGAGCATTGAATCAGAAAGTTCCTCATAGAGTTCGCAGAACGACCATCGCATATCCGAGTGAAACCACGCCCTGTATAATATATGCCACCCCCAGCATAATCCCAGGAAAGTATGCCTGTCCTGCTTGATAGATGGAATATGCGATCACCAGCGATGAAATAGGAAAAGAAGCATAGAGCCAATTCATCGTATCTACACGCACTCATCGTACAAGGAGTACTGGAATGAGAAATGTGATACCCGAAAATACGCTATACGCGAACAATGTAATACCAGGAGCTCGTTCCATAAGATTTGGATAGATGAGAAGGATTCCTGAGAGTACTACCGCGAGAAAATACATCATCATATCACGCATACGCAGAGCAAACACACTTCCAAAAAGCAGAAGAAACAACGCCATTGCCTTAACGGAAAGTATATCAACGAAAGTCCACATCTCTATATCGAGAGATGTGGTCGAAATTCCGAGAAAAAGAAAGAGAGCAAATCCAAAAAGAGAAATCCCTCCAATACGACTCGAATAGACTCGTGAAAGATCAAATCCAAATACAAGTCCCAGTCCAATATCCGTTCCGAATAATGCGATGAGTGCATGTGCGCCACTATCAAACCAGAATGAAAAAAGTCCTAGCACGAGCGATATCATCCCAAAAATACTATAGACTACGAAGGAAATACCTGATCCCAGAAGAAAGATGAAAGCAAAAATAAATAACAAGATGAGTGTAATCGGAAAGAGGAATGATTCGATCGAGAAGGAGGCAATAAAGAGTACAAAATAAGCTCCGATAAGGAGGGCGAGTGGAGAGCGTTTTTCTCGATAGAGAGGAATTCCGAGGCTGAGCACAGATAATGCGAGTCCACCGAAGACTACTGAAACTTCCAGACCAGAGGCATGATTCATCGCGAGAGAAAAGAGTACGGTCATTCCCATAATCGCTATAGATTCGAGAAGAGTATGAGCGTTCGCATGATTCATGCGACCATAGAAAAAAAGAATAGTCGCCATCGTACTCGTGAGAATAGTAGCATAGAGAGTGAGGAGAATAACACTCGATGATGATGCATCAACAAGAAAAGGAGTAGCGTACGCGAAGATAAACGAAAATCCAAGAAGCACATTCGATCGATACACAAGTGCAAGTGTGATAGCCAGTGCTGAGTTCAGAATAAGTGCTATAGTTGTAAATATATCTGAAAATAATGGAACCGATGATGACCACAGAGAGAGTAAATGTCTCCCCGAGAGAATCGTGAGATAATTTACCGCGATTCCGATTCCAATCAACACTCGCGATTCGATAGTAAGATTTTTTCTATCGAGCCAAGCACCGATCATGATCAGCACCAATCCAAATGCGAGTCCAATCAGTACCTTTCCGACTGGCCCTACCGCATCAAATACGAGATACAAGAAAAAAAGTGCTCCTAAAAATAAGAGAATCCCTCCTACTTTCGCAAGTGGTCGATCCGAAAAGAAGTTTCGAATCCAAGTCATAACCACTGATGGCTCTTTTGGAATATTCATATCAATACCCTCCTCCTGTTCTTTTATTTCATAAGTATGAGGCTTCGATGATACATTTTCCCCTTCTTGAACTCTATCTTCTGAAGTCAAGGATTTCTTCTGAAACGAATCATACGAAATACCATCTTGTACTCAGCTCTCATTGCCATCAATAGTATCAAGTTCATCCCCATACATCCTAGGCATTTGGAGATATGGTTGCTCTATTGATATTAGTGATAATCGTATAAAATTATCACTGAAAATGAGTTTTTTTACGATTGCGGCTCAGATAAACACGAGTATCCATCCGAAAAATCAGAATGTACGAAATATATGTTCATTGAATGAACCAAACAGTAAATTCCATCCATACAAAGAAATGAGAATGGAGAGAACCCAGGCAAACCGATTGAGAAGAGGAAACATAAGAAAGTGTATTAGCGAGTAATTTTTCTAAGGAAGAATACGATAAAACTAATGAACAACAATGCTACGAAAGTAAATATCGTGATAAACAGCGTTCGATTTGATTCGAGTAACCGATTATCTTCAGTATCACACACGTTCCCGATTCTATCCGCATCCGTATCTTTCTGATCGGGGTTGGCGATCGTGGGACAATTATCCTGTCCATCGAGAATTCTATCACGATCCGTATCCTCACATACATTTCCGATTCCATTATTATTATCATCTTTCTGATCGGGGTTGGCGATCGTGGGACAATTATCCCTCCATCCCACTATACCATCATGATCCATATCCTCACACGCATCCCCAATCCTATTTTTATCCCCATCAGTTTGATCTGAGTTCTGAAGCGACATACAATTATCACAGACATCACCCACTCCATCCTGATCTGTATCTTTCTGATCCGAATTCGAGATTTTCTTACAATTATCCTGACTATCGAGAATACTATCACTGTCCTCATCATGAGTTTTTTCGAATTCCCTATTTCGATCACAGGCATCACCGATTCCATTTTTATCCAGATCGAGCTGATCCGGATTATAGAGTTGGCAGTTATCACATACATTTCCGATTCGATCATAATCAATATCATCTTGATCTGGATTTGGCGTATGGATACAATTATCGATCCCGTCTGCTATACTATCCGTATCAGTATCAAATTCACAAGCATCCCCAATACGATTGACATTCATATCTTTCTGATCAGCATTGGGAATCATAGGACAATTATCTGATGTTCCAGAAATCCCATCCCGATCATCATCACTACACACATCCCCAACCCCATCAGTATTTCGATCGAGTTGATCAGCATTGGCAATCGTAGGACAATTATCGATAAGCGTATCAATCCCATCATGATCGATATCATTTTTATAGAGAGGATTTGACTGAAATGAGGTACGAATTATCGGAAGAGTAGGACTCACTTCAATAGTATCTAGATTTGGTTTTGAGGCAGACAGAGTTGACCACATCGATGTATCACATCCGAATCAACGATAGGCGGTGATCAGAGTTGTTCCCGGGGATTTCACGAAAAAAGAAGCCTCATCCGTTTCAAAAAATAACACCGTATGAATGGTGGGAATAGTGGTTGTTTTTATCTGTTTCGGGAAAGTGATTCGTACATAGCGAAATTCGAATGAGGTAAGCGACCAGAGTGTGGTAGAAATATAGGTTTTCCCATCTTTGGAGATCGAAATATCCACAGGAGCGCTACTATGATAGCGTATTTCTGAAGTTAGGCTTCCTACAGGATAGACCTTCCCGAGATCGAACACGAGCACCATGTCACGCAACGATAATTCATAAGGGTCAATCACGCTATACGTTCTTGGATCACCATCGAAT
>CAZDFE010000097.1:0-4486 GCA_964504755.1 uncultured Candidatus Peribacteria bacterium | reverse complement strand
AAGATGTTAGTAATAAAATGATAAGTCTATATGGTGAAAATGCTCTTTATGCAACAGATATTCTGAAAAAAGAAATATTGACAGAATTAATTATATATTTATATTTAAATTAATTTTTAACGAATTAAATATGCCAACACTTACCTTCAATCAAATCACTGAAGCCTATAACCAAGAATGAGCCACTCTAGAGACTCAATGAATAAGTTATTACGATCTTCGGATAGAAGAAGCAAGGGGAATAATGAAGAAAACGATACAACCAGGTTCTTGCCCTATGACAATGGTAGATAGTTTCCAAAGTTTTCTTATAGCTCTTCTTGCACGAGATATTACAAATATGATTCTAGAAGCAAGAAGAGGGAAAAATACTCAAACTATAGCATGATTTCCTGAAATAAAAGATATGTTTTTTCATGGTGCGCTTCCAAATATTATACGTGCGATGAATTAATTTTGCCTTTTCCCACTTTTTCCATATAATTCTCGCGTTTTGCGGGAATTTATTTTTCCCAAATAGTATCTCGGTTTATTTCTTATTTCTGATCATTATGCAGACTACCGTTACTCGTAAAAATAGCTTTCTCCTCTCCGTAGTCGTGAAAGAATCTGGAGTGGAGCTCGAAAAAGCAAAAAAAGTGGTACTCGAAAAAATCCGTACCGAAGGTCGTGTAAAAGGCTTTAAAAAGGGTTCGAACAGTCCTGATTCTGTGATCGTTCGTGAATATGGAGAATCATTTATCGAACAGCAGGCGATCGATACGATTCTCGAGAAAATCTATCCAAAAATCCTCAAGAAAGAAAATATCATGCCGATCGCTCCTGGGCAAGTCACTGAGGTAAAAAGCACGGATCCACTCGAATTCACACTCGAAATCGAAACGCTTCCAGAAATCGAAATCGATGAAAAAAAGCTCACAAAAATAAAAGTCAAGAAAACTCCTGTAGAAGTGAAAGATTCTGAGGTTGACGCAGAGCTCGAAGGGATCAAGGCTCGATTTACTCACTTCCACGAAGCAGGTTCGCATACGGACGATGGAGCGGATACTTCTAATCTCACGATCCAGAAAGGAGATCGTGCCACCATCAGCGCACAGGGATACGATAAGAAAGGTGGAGAAGCTATCGCTGAAACCAAGGTTCCGAACTATCCACTCGTGATCGGTTCTGGTTCATTTATTCCTGGATTCGAAGAAGAGCTTATCGGAGCAAAAATCGGGGATGAAGTCGGATTTTCGATCACCTTTCCTGCCGACTACCACTCAGAAGAATTCAAGAGTCGAAAGGTGTATTTCGTCGCGAATATCGAAAAGATCGAGAAGCCACACACTCCAGAATTCACAGAAGAATTCATCGAGAAACTCCGTGGAAAGAAAACAAATCTCGACGGATTCAAGGAAATCCTTCGAGCGGAACTCTCTCAGAAAAAAGAGAATGAAGCACGCGCGAAGGATGAGGATGGACTCATGAAGCAAATGCTCGAAATCGCTACATTCGATATTGGGCCTGTTCTTCTCGCGAATGAAGTCGATCAGGTATTCCGTGAACATACTGCCAACCTCGAACAACAGGGATACTCGATGAAGATGTACCTCGATCACCTGAAAAAAAGTGAAGAAGGATACAAAGCAGAAATCGTAAAACCTGAAGCAGAACGCCGACTCAAGGCAGAACTCCTCCTCCGAAAGGTTCGTGAGATCAAGGGAACCGAAGCAACCGAAGCTGAAGTAACCGCTGAGATCGAGAAAGTGATCGCTCAGTATGAGAATCCAGAAGTCGTCACTCGCCTGAAAGCAAAGCTTGTTCCAGGTGATGCCTACTACGAAGATATCAAGTCTCGTGTCACGTACCGAAAGGTCGTCGAAGAATTCTTCGAATAGTCTCAAATAATAATCCCCTCAATTGAGGGGATTATTATTTTCTATCTTAAAGCTCATTAAATAAATCTATACATGCTTTTTTAAAAACCTCAAATATTCTTTCATTTAAATATGTAGTTACCTTCTGAGGATATTGTGATGTACTTCCACCATGGAAATATGGGCTAAAAAATAAGGTGATATCTTGAAGAGAGTTATAAATATGAGATTCTCATCAAAAAATAACTGATTTAATCTTATCCAAAATCGGTAATCACATAAAATATTTTTTACACCAGTGACTATAATAAATATTATCAGGATCATGAATATTCTCTCAATGCTCTAATATATGTATAAATGAAGAAAATGGAAATTCCCTCAACCAATCATGTAAATCTGGTGGAAGCGTAACTTGTAAGCATGCGTCATTATCTGTAAGAGTACACAACAGTTCATTAGAGAAAATAAAACGAGCAAGCGGGTCATGCACAAATGGACTACTTACCCCATGTTTAGAACAATAGGCTTTTAGATATTTTCTTGACTTCAGTACATTATACTTTAAGACAGTATTTTTATATCTATTGAAGAAATCAGTTGGGAATGTTGATGCGAGATTAATTTTATATGTATCTCATGGTGGTCGAGTAGATGCCTTCCCTTTGATGGATATTAAAAAATGATACATAAACCATTCATATATTATTTTCTGAAGGCAATCCTCAATAATGATTAGTATTCAATTAATTTTTTGTTTTTCTTCTAGAGAAAAAGTGAGTTGTACTGAGGGGGGATTTCTAGTCGTTGATGGAGGAAGGTACGATGGACCAGGGAGTGTATTTTTTCCAGGTATTCATATATTTCACACTGTATCTAATGAAGTAGTTTGGGTTATGCTCTCAGGGGGGATAGAGGACTTACCGTCATCCATCGTCAGAACATCTATATCTCATATAAACACCTCCAATGGCGTATGAGCGAGCCTCGAATCATCACTTAATAGCTCCTGAGCAAGAGCAGAAGAATTAGGCTCACTAATACAATGACCCACTTGTTCTTGATATTTCTTTCTAGCTCCATCAAGTATTCACGCTAAGAACTCATGGGTTCAACTTTCATCATAAACAACTTGTCAATCTCAAGTAAGTTTTAAAGTAGTTTCAGGAAGAGCGGTCGTTCTCATTAAAGATCCCATATTCCAATATTTCATTAGAGAAATACAACTAAAATATTAATTCAAAATTAATATTTATACGAACTATAGACTTTCTCCCCTTGTTGTCAATTTATTTTATAAAATACTTTTTTGTCAATTGATTTCTCCTGTGGAAGAGTGGGAGAAATTGAAAAAAAAGACATTTTCTTTATACTACACCAGATTTTATACGAGATGCGACCGTTTCGATTCCATTTGACGGTCAGATTTTCTGGCACGCTACTCGATAACTCTATTTATACGCACTAATTTTTCCTTTCTCATGTCTCTTCTCTCATTTCTCTTCGGAGATCCTTCAGAAAAAAAACTTCGTCACTACGAAAAAGAGCTCGAACTCATCAAACAAAAAGAAATAACCCTTCGAGAAGAGATCAAAACCATCGAACAGGTTCAGGCAAAAACCCATGAATTTCAGGCACTCTTCAGTGAACTCAATATCGATACCCCAGAGAATGAGAAACAAGTTCGTGAAGTTCTAGAATCTATAAAATATGAGGCCATTGCCCTCCATCGCCGTGCTTGTGAACTCATTCATGGGAAAACATTTACCGTTGCTGGAACTCGAGAGATCGAGTGGAATATGATTCCGTATGATGTTCAGATTATTGGTGCCCTTGCGCTTCATGATGGATCCATCTCAGAAATGAGAACAGGAGAAGGAAAAACCCTCGTTGCGACGATTGCTGCCTACCTCAATGCTCTCGCAGGATTCTCAGTTCACATTGTTACCGTGAATGACTATCTCGCTCATCGTGATGCCGTCGAGATGGGAATTATCTATGCGGCACTGGGGCTCTCGACTGGGGTAGTCGGCCATGGGCAATCCTTCGAACAGAAACAAATGGCATATGGATGTGATATCGTCTATGCCACGAATAATGAACTCGGATTCGACTATCTCCGTGATAATATGGCTATCCAAGAATCTCGTCGTGCGATGGGAAAACGATGGTTCGCTATCGTGGATGAAGTCGATTCTATCCTGATCGACGAAGCTCGGACTCCACTTATTATCTCTGCTCCCGACAGTGAGCCGACGACGAAGTATATCCGATTCGCAGCACTCGCACGTTCGCTCGAAAATGAGAAAGACTACAAGATCGACGAAAAGCAAAAAACCGCCACACTCACAGAAGATGGAATCGCAAAAGTCGAAGCCTATCTCGGTGTGGACAATATCTACGTCAGTCAGCATTTTAACGACATTCATCATGTAGAAAATGCCCTGAAAGCAAACGTTGTGTACCTAAAAGATAAGGACTATCTGATCCGAAATGATGAAGTCATGATTATCGACGAACATACGGGTCGAGTCCTCCCAGGAAGACGCTATTCTGACGGACTCCATCAGGCGATCGAAGCGAAAGAAGGAGTCACGATTCAGCAAGAATCTCGAACACTCGCGAGC
>CAZDFE010000096.1:0-4488 GCA_964504755.1 uncultured Candidatus Peribacteria bacterium | reverse complement strand
GGGCAGGTACTCTATGTATATAGGGATTCATTGTACTCACTCAGAAAGATAAAATGATTCTTGGAAAATGAACAGTTGGTCTCTATAATCGAAGTACCTCATCAGGATGGCACATCCATGATTCAGAAAGACGGTTTCGACGTTCTACATACTTACCGATTCATGTATGCAAAAAGATAATCATATTCGAGAACTATCTTTTGATCTTCTTCTTCAGGAAATAGAGGTATCTATTATTGCCGCAACCTCGCGGATATATGCTACACACTTTCTATGAACCCATGATGATATGATTTTTCCAGAGCCGTACCAGAATGCCTTGAGGAAATCAAATTGCTCAGTACGTCAGAGGATTATTTTTGGTAATAAGAATTTATATTGAGAATTCTTAGAATCCGAAAGTCTTTGATTTTCCAATAGTTTTACCCTAGAAAGTCATTACCAGAGAATGCTTCTTGTAGATAATAAGATATTTTTTAGATCATGAAGACATTTTTATGTATCATCTTCCTCTGATCAAGTTTCAAAGTTCCTTGAATATTTTACTTCTATCAATACAGTGTCTTCATAAATTATATGCATATGAAAAAAATTATTACTGGTATTAAATCTACTGGTTCATCACTTCATCTCGGAAATCTCATGGGTGCAGTACTTCCATTTGCTCGACTTGCAAAAGGAAACGATTCTGCCATTTTCATAGCTGACTTACACTCACTCACGAGTGTAAAGGATGGAAATATACTCAGAGCGCAGACACTCGAAATTGCTATAGAATATTTTTCTATTTTTGGGATGGATTCGGATATTACGATTTTCCGTCAGTCGGATATGACAGATATCACGAAGCTCATGTGGATACTCTCGAATGTCACACCATACTCGCTTATGCTTCGGGCACATAGTTTCAAAGATGCGGAAGCAAAAAATATTGATATCAACATGTGAGTTTTCAATTACCCGATCCTCATGGCAGCGGACATCATCGGATATGATATCGATGCCGTTCCAGTTGGAAAGGATCAGATCCAGCACCTCGAGATGACACGTGATATTGTGCGCGCATTTAATAAAACGTATGGTCAGGAGGTTTTTCGTGAACCAGAAGCAATAGTGACTGAAGGACTCGCGACCCTTCCTGGTATCGATGGGCGCAAGATGAGTAAGAGTTATGATAATTTTATCGGCGTATTTGACGATGATAAAACTCTGAAAAAACGAGTGATGTCTATTGTTTCAGGTTCGGAAGGAATCGACGAGAAAAAGAAAAATCCAGACGAATGTAATATCTTCAATCTCTACAAGGTGTTTGCCACACCCGAGCAAACTGCCGCACTGCGTGTGAAATATGAATCTGAGAATATCGGATTCGGCTATGGTCACGCGAAAACAGAGCTACTCCAGGTGCTCACAGAATACCTCAGGCCATATCGTGAAGCTCGAGAACAGCTCTTACAAAATCCAGAACTGGTTGAAATGAAACTGGCTGAGTGAGCGAGAATTATGAATGCTCGTCTCGAAGAAAAGATGAATGTAGTGAAGGAAGCGACAGGAATTAACTAATTTTTTCGTATGTATCATTTATCTACATTTACTTTCATGGTAAGGATTTTTGGTACTCTCATTTCGGTTTTTTTATTTTCTTCGTGTGCTTGAGACTATGTTTCTGAGAATCGTACTCAAGCTTTGCCTCCCTATTATGTGATTGAGTCAAAACATGGATTCGAGATTGTATATGATCCTCATGCGACTCATTCTGTGAAGGAATATTATATTTCTGGGAGTGTAATTTTGAATGGATCGTATTTCTGAACGACCGCTTCAGGATCGTATTATCCAGCAGGTTTATGGGAACATCCATGAAGTACTTGTTGTACACTCTTTCCTGAAGATGCAAATCCGATTTCTACGGTGCCTAATTTTAGTGATCCAAATCTGTCCTATATCGTTGGAGTCTCTTCGGGTGGTGTGATAAGCATTTTTCCCCGTGAAGCACTCAAAAGAAATGCATGACCATATACATATGCATTTCAAGCATGACCACTCATTCTCTCGTGAAATATTCTCCAATCGTTCTGAGATTCATGGCATGCAAATGAGCCACATGAACGTACCCTGATCGGAAAAACAAACGCAGGAAAAATCTATTTCTTCATATTTACAGAACCAAAAACACTCAATGGAGTCGGAAAATCCATACAAAAAGATTTTTCCCATGATCCAATTACTCTCTTGAATCTCGACGGTGGACCGTCAACGGCATATTATGATGGGATTCATGGATTTCGAGAAAATGAGAAGTTACCGATTCTTATTCGCGTTCAACCATAATCCAACTGTATGCTCAGAATTTTTTATATTGGCTGTATTGTTTGCATGATTCCATTCACTACTTCTGCGTATTCTCTCATCACGAAAGTGGTCGACGGACATCGAGTGAGGATATTTCATATCCCATCAGATGATGCCTATCGGGTGACTGCTGTGGCTTCGAATAGTGGCTCGAGTCTGAAGTCACTCATCGCGAGTGCTGGAGGAGTGGCAGGAATCAATGGTGCGTATTTCATACCACGAGACTATACGGGGCTTCCTGATAGGACGAATGTGGTACGTATTATGGGGCATGATGGATTCTCATATTCGAAGTATTTCCCTGATACGGGTGTGAATGGGGTGTTCTGATTTCTCGCGGATGGATCACCCATCCTCGTTCAGAATAATATCTACAGTGATACGAGATTACGCGATAATTTCCACTCTGGGATGCTCCTCGAGCTCGAAAGTGGGATTGCGAATTTTCCGATTTTGCTCGCGAATGGAACGAATCTTGTACCTCGTTATGATCGTGCTGGATTGATCACAGAAAAAATGAAACAAAAATCAACGAAATCATTTATCTGTCGAACGTCTGATTCTATAAAAATGGGAACGATCGAAAAAATCTCTATGCTCGATGTTCCTGACTTTCTCTGAAGATTCGGTTGCATCGATGCGATAAATCTCGATAATGGTGGTTCGATGGCGCTCTATGATCGACAGAAATACGTGGTCGGCCCTGGCAGAAATATCATGGATGCCTTTGTTATCATTCGAAAATAATTTTCATGTACTATGTCCTCTTTATCTCCTGTATCGATGTCATCTCCTCTCGTTCCAAATGTCGAAAAAATCCCATCGAGAAAGGATATCCAGAGAGGAATCCGCGCTGAGAAACTTCGTCTCAAAAATGAACGAAAGGCCGCACTTCGAAGAAAAACAGAGAAAAAACTTGCCGAAAAAGCGGAGAGAAAGGTCTTTCATAAAAAGGAAAACGCTCAGAAAAAGTTCCAAGCAAAAATCAAGGCAAAGACTCGATAATATGAATAAATACTATGTCTACTCTCGAATTCCCAAACATTTCACATAAGAACGCATATCTTTCCATGCTGGAAGAATGGAAAAATTTTGAAATAGTTCCAACAGCCCCAGAGCGACTTTTCGTTTGAGCTGATTATGAGGATTTTCTCAGAATCATTACGAACGATATTTCGAATAATGAAAATAGAGTAAATTCACATCTTTTTTTCTTCATGCAGGATGATCGAATTCTCGGTGCTATACAGGTACGTCATCACATCGACCATCCAAATCTCAAAGTGGTCGGTGGACATATTGGCTATGGTATACGTCCGAGTGAACGCAGAAAAGGATATGCGAAAGAGATGCTTCGTCTCGCCCTCTCTGAAGCAAGAAAAATCGAACTCAAGGAGGTTCTGATCACTTGCGATGATGATAACATTGGCTCCTATAAGACGATCGAGGCGAATGGTGGAGTATTCGAAAGTACTATCCTGGTAGAAGGAAAAAATATACGTCGTTACTGGATTTCTCTTTAGTATGTTTATGGAGTCTCAGATTCCTCTGGATCAGGAAGGAGAAATGGTTTCCAAATATCAGGATATACAGTATAAGCAATTTTAGCGGTAGTTTGACATCTTGGCAATAGATCATGACGTTCTGCTAGTACTTGTGGAAATACTTGAATAAAGAAATGTTTCTGCCATGGAATTTTCTGGGCCTTTTTAGCTTTTGGATTATTTATTGCAGTAGCCCATTGATCAAAGAATAGTATTAGAGCATTTGCTTCCATATGATGAACAAGCCATCGAATAATACTTCATTTATTCTTTTCAAAGATTCTTACAGCAGTATCGAGTTTATTTCCTTTAATTTGTCAGATGTAGGTCATAAATTTTTTAAAGTCTTCATTGAAAGTTTCTTGTACTTTTAGTGCCTTTTGTTTTCTTCTGTAAGATTTATCTGCTTGATATCAGAGTAGATCTCTTTTATCAGGAATATATTCATGTCTACTCAGTATTTCGTCTACTATTTCAGGTAACATTATTCAAAATCATTTATATTTATTCTCTTTTGCTCATAGAGGCTTTCCGAGACGTAATCTTCTCTTTAAAAATGCGACATAATCTGTAAGGTAGTAGTGCTTATCCC
>CAZDFE010000095.1:2575-4573 GCA_964504755.1 uncultured Candidatus Peribacteria bacterium | reverse complement strand
ATGATATAGGGCAAGTGAGAATGTAACCTTCACTTGGGAGTGTCACTATATCGATAAATTTGATCCCTCTTTTGATAGATTATCTGTCAAAAGAGGGATTTTTTGGTTCGATCACTCCAAATTTCTACAAGTATTTTTAGATTCAGAAAATCTCTAAATATATTCCAAGCCAATAATATCTCTCTTGTATCAGGGAGAAATTATCACGTTTTTTCGAAAATTTCTCGAAGAAAAACAAGTCTATCGAGAGAATAATACCTTTGCCATGAATGTATATATTCACTCACCCATATCTGAGTAGCTGATTATATACCCATATGAGTATGTATGAAATACCATCATTACAAATACTCAGAATATAAATATACCGTACAATACTATAATAAAGCCAAAATTGAGACGAATGAGTCGAGCCCATCGTTGCCTCGCAACTCGAGAGTAGGTATATCGATCGATCCAATAGATAAGAAAAGTAAGTACGAGGAATGCAATTCCTACCATCCATCATACCAGTAAGTATGAATCGAGTAAGAGGAGTCGCATCATCAGAATCCAGAATACCCCATCTCCAGCAAAAAATGTGATGATGAGGATGATTTCGAGACAGATTACCAACGGTACAAATGCTGTAAGAATCTGGGTAATACTTTTTTCGAGATTATTCTTCCCTGGAGTGATTCAGAGCCATCGAGCAAGATACTGATGGAAGTGAAAATATACAATCACCATGACTGTCAGGATCATACCCATCCGGATAAAATACCAGAAAAAATCATGTGGTACTACGAATAAGGAACCAATCGATAGTATCGAGAGAAAAAGGATACTCTGCCAGAGAAATCCAGTAGTACGAATATATGAAACGAGCTTCTTTCGATAGACGAAAAAAATCAGTAAATAACAGCCTCCTAGGAAAATAAAAATACTAAGTAATATTCGTTTCAGAATAATAGAGTGGGGTTCGGAAAACAGTGGGGAAATTTCTGAAAAATCAAAATAAAACATTTTTGAAATATCCTTCGAATATCGGTTGTAACTTCATAATTTTTCCTGAAGTACTTCGGTGTTCCCGCCATAACCATTCGTAAAATAGTTAAAAATATACCCCTTATATAACCGAAGTATCTCGAATACTCGATACTGATGTTCGAGAGACATTCCGATAGAACGAGAGAGTGTACTCATATCAGCAACTCGATTCCAGTCACGGATAGAAAATCGTAACTTCAGGAGTGCAGCCTCTGAATCAATAATACTATTCAAGAGATCGCCATAGAGATACACGTGTGCCAATATGAAGGGTGACGATACGATGCTATTTCCGTCGATCCATGCAAGTGGTGATAGATGATGGAGTATTCATCCTGTTCCCATATCCGAAAGAGCTCGGATATACCAACCATCTCGAATGAGTGAACGTGAGTCAAAAATAATACGCTCGAGTACTCGTTTTTGTGCAGAACTAAAAGCATAATTGTCGAGAGACTCTGATACGAGAGAGGTTATATCCATCTCAGGTTCGAGTAGGAGCTTGCCCGTAATTCGAAAATTGAGTTCATTCCAGAAATTAAATCCAAAATTCCAGAGAATATTATTTCCAGAGTATCCCTTCCCCTGCTGATTCCATGCAAATACTCCAACTACACGTGGCGTTTTCCTGAGTTTCTGGAATAACTGCTGATGCTCGAATCCCATAAAATTCACGAAATTTCCACCTCATTCATGTTCTCGGCGATTCTGCACTTCGATAATCTGAGGAAGAGTACCGAATCCAATCGTAGGATTCAGAGAATTATACGTAAAAAAATCAGTAGGTGTATACTTGAGTGAAATGATGAGATTCGGTGATGTTATACCAGAGAATACTTGTTGGTACATTTCTGGATGCGCGAGCATCGGACTCGATCACATATCCGATGACAAAGGAGCTCGAAGAATACATTGTTTCTGATACTGTTCGAAAACAGGAAGGATTCCAGATAAAAGTTTCTGAATATC
>CAZDFE010000095.1:0-2565 GCA_964504755.1 uncultured Candidatus Peribacteria bacterium | reverse complement strand
GGTGTAGTATACGCACGCGTACTCTCATATCCGAGCGATCGATATGCAGTATACCCTGCTCCATCGAGAGAAATAATCACCCCATCGATATCAAGTGTATCGAATAACTCCTGCAAGGCTGTTCGCTGTAAGACGAGGAGTCGAGTATTATCAGGAGTAATATTTCGCACCCATTTTTTAATTTCTGGAGTAGAGAAGGGAAAATCTGCAGTTACAAAAACATGAAATCATTGTTGTTTCGCAATACGAGTGAGTTCTCGGAAATACGTCTTATAGATACTATTTCGTAGATACATCGGACTCTCAGTGGTATATATACCGAGCGAATCGAGGGTTACTATGTGTGCCATATCATCGAGCGTGATAGTATTGTAGCCCGATTTCGAAAGAAGGCTGAGGTATCGGATAAAACGAACCTTCGACTGAGCAAGCTGATCTGTATCAACATACGGATACTGTGGCATATCGAGTTGCTCATATGGGATCGAGACGGTATGCTGAACACTTTCACGCGCATCAAAAAATGGAGCAATCGCATCGGAAATTCGGTACTCAAATCTTTCATTCGCACTCCCTATATTCATAAATACGAAGGAACTCATGAACATCATGAGGTACATCAGAATGCGAAATATAATATGCATACTATGGGTAGTAAAAAATTCCAGAATCAAGTCTTAGAAAGAAGTATATACATTCATCATATTTTGCAACTCCTGACTCACATGCATCGGACAAAAATCGATACAAAAATCGCGAATCATTCTCTAAGTTGCTTTTTTCGTTTTTTTCGCTACAATCAGCGCGAAAATCATACATTTTGTATGCATATTTATTCTTTGTTTTTCTTTTTTTATGGCTCGATGAGACGTAGTGATCCGATTCGATGAAGTGACATTTGGACACGTCGCACCAAAATGGCTCCTCGATGAAACCAGTTTTTCAGTTCGTGAATGATCAAAAATAACCCTCATGGGACAAAATGGTGCTGGGAAATCCACCATTTTTAAGATGATTACTGGGGAACTCAAGGCAAAAGAAGGTCGAATCCTCATCACGAATGGTCAACATATCGCGATTGCACGCCAGGTGATGCATCCAGAAGATAAGGAACTCACGGTGTCTGCGTATTTCCGAAAGTATTCTCGTTCGGACGCCCATAACATCGACCGAGATATTCGTGAAGTTCTCGAAGCGGTTGATTTTGTTCCCGTTCCACCAGAAGGTTCTGACCTCACAAAGGAACAGGTATTCACAAAATTTCTCGAACGAACCATTCATACTTTCTCAGGAGGTCAGCAGGCTCGTCTCCTCCTCGCAGGAGCACTCATCCAGGATCCAGATATTCTCCTTCTCGATGAACCAACGAATAATCTCGATAGTGGTGGAATCTGGCATATGACCCAATTTCTCCAGAATTATCCGAAAACCGTTCTTGTTATTTCGCATGATGCCGAGTTTCTAAATGCCTTTACGGATGGTATTCTCTACCTTGATATTTTCACACGAAAGGTCGAGCAGTTCGTCGGAAACTATCATGATGCCGTCGAGCAGGTCGAACGAAAAATCGAATCTCAGAATCGAGAAAATGCTCGTCTCGAAAAAGAAATCCAAGCCAACAAAGATCAGGCCAATGTCTTTGCTCATAAAGGAGGAAAACTCCGAGCGGTAGCGAAGAAAATGGTAGAAAAAGCGGAAGAACTCGAAGCATCAAAGGGCGATGTTCGTCGCGAAGATAAGACGATCCGAGATTTTATCATCCCGAATCAGGAAGGAGTGGGTGGTCAGATTATTCAGATTTCGAGTCTCCAAATCATAAAAAATCATCATCCCGTCGAAAAAGCTGTCGACGTCACCCTCGGAAAAAATCGTCACCTCCTCCTCTCTGGACCGAATGGTATCGGAAAATCGACCCTTCTGGAATCCATCGCGAAAGGAACCGCAAAAGGAGTAAAAATCGGTGAGAATGTAAAAATCGGGTACTATCGTCAGGATTTTTCGACGCTCGACTTTTCTCAGAAAGTGTATGACTGTCTCTTTGAGGCTTCTGATCGAAAAATGCTCGATAAGGACCTCAGATCGTTCGCGAGTGGTTTTCTCATCACGGGAGAACTCATGGCAACCCCGATCGGAGCGCTCTCCGAAGGTCAGAAAGGTCTCGTCATGTTCGCGAAACTCGCGATCGAGAAACCAGGACTCCTCATCCTCGATGAACCCACGAATCATATCAATTTCCGTCACCTTCCCGTCATCGCGAAAGCACTCGACGAATATGAAGGGACCATGATTCTCGTCTCGCATATCGACGAATTCGTCTGGCAAGTGAGAATTGATGAATACCTGGAACTCGAATAGAAACTAACGTACAGTTAGTTTCAAATGGTACAGGTTATATAAGCAGATGATAATGTATGAGTATCATGCCAATCATATCTCATTTCATCAAAATATCACTGTCTACTGAGAAAGCTAGCAATACGATCAGCAATCTGTGTTTCCGACATATTAGGGAACTGGGATTTTATCGATTCAATATCAGGAATATATAACACTCGAGCTTTAAAT
>CAZDFE010000094.1:0-4625 GCA_964504755.1 uncultured Candidatus Peribacteria bacterium | reverse complement strand
CCTAAATGCCGTGCATAGGAAATATCCAACAACACAACTTGCGCTTGCTTGATGAGTTGCAGCAAATGTAATTATGAACCTTCATATTTATGAAGAAACGCCCTTCAAGGATATCTATATTTTTCCAGCTATGGGTGATGATGGTACTGCTACTGGCGCCGCTATACTCAATGCGATTGATCATGGAGAGGATTTATTATGGCTAAAAGATAAATATATGCCATATTGGGGACCCCAAATTCATGAAGCAGATATAGTGCAAGCATTGAACATCTCTGAATGGAAAGATAAAATTTCATATGAAAAAATTCCTGACGATCATCTTGCAGAGGTTATTGCTGATAATATTGTAGATAATAAAATAGTTGCCTTAGTCCAGTGACGAATGGAGTTTGGACCAAGGGCTCTGTGACATCGTAGTATTCTTGCGAATCCGAGAAATCCTGAAATACAAAATAGAATTAACATGACTGTAAAACGCCGTCCATCCTTTCAGCCATTTTGTCCATCCGTTCTTGAAGATGAACGTGAACGACTCTTTGAAAATGCTTATCCACATAAACATATGGCGATTGCCTTTCGGATGAAGGATGAATTTCATAAAGATATTCCATGAGCAATTCATATTGATGGCACAGCTCGTCCGCAGTTTGTGGAGGAAAAAGATGATGTTTTGTACTATAATATTTTGAAAAAATTAAAACAAAAGAATGAATACGGTATTACCATAAATACCTCATTTAACCTTCATGGCCGCACTATAGTTCGTACTGCAGAAGATGCTATTCGTGATTTTATTGATTGTAATATTGATGTACTTTTTCTTGAATGATATAAAATTACTATCTGTACTATATAAATATGTTCAGGAAAATAACATCGATTATACATTATTTTTGATGGACCCTTCTTCTTCCAGAATTTATCAAAAATATTAGTATACATATATTTTTTCGTATCCGATATAGAGCATCAAAAAATATTCTTTGAACGTGTAATGTTGAAATATATGATCTCCTAAGGGGGGCAATAAAATTATGAGAATATTCTCATATAGGAAGGGAAGTTATTCTTCGTTGAAATATCACTATTGGGAGCTATACTTATGTTACGGATAACTGACAGTTGCATTCTTCTGATAATTCACCAATTTTCATCTGAAATTTTTGTTCCATAGCACCAAACTCTTTTATCATATCATATTCCCTGCATTCTCCAGATATGCTTTCTACTTCTACGAGTCTTGGGGGTAATATTTCCTATACCGACCATGGCTGACCTATTAATATCGGTAATGATGTATGGATAGGTGCTAATGTTACTATCCTTCCGGGTGTTACTGTAGGAAATGGTGCTATTATAGGGGCATGATCTATTGTTACAAAAAACATTCCTCCATATGCTATTGCTGTATGAAATCCAGCAAAAGTCATCAAGTACCGTTTTGATGATGAAATTATAGTAAAGCTTCAAAATAAAAGGTGGTGGGAAAAAGATATCGAAACTATCCGAAAGGAATATAAAGAATTTTTAAATTAACTTTAATTTTATGAATCAAAATGCTCTTAAAGACCTCCAAAATGTAAATCAGGAAGTTATAAATATAGATAGTGGTTATGCAGGTATTCCCATCTATGCATGACCAAATCTTCATGTACGATGTTTTGAAGAGATTGAATCTTTTAAACTTTCAAAAGATTCAAAAATACTTATTCTTTGAGCAGGTGGAGGTGCTTTTGATCAACGACTTGTGGATAATGGTTATACAAATATTACCGCAGTAGAACTAATTCCTGAAGCATATAAAGCAAGCGGAACCACCCTGATACCACGAGATTTAAATCAAAATTTCACTGATTTGGGAAAATTTGATTGTGTTATAGCTTTAGAAATTATCGAACATTTAGAAAATCCTTTTTCTTTTTTGAGAAATATCCGTGAATGTTTGCTTGATGATGGATTCCTGCTTCTATCTACTCCAAATGTCGAGAATTTTTATTCTCGTGCACACTTTTTTCTTTTTTCTACTCTTGATTATTTTGGTCCAGTGGATCTTCATGGTACAGGACATATTAGTCCAATGTTTCATCATATATTTTCCTTTTTTGCAGAAAAGAGTGGTTTTACAATTCTTAAAAGAACTTATAATCAAAGTGCCGTTTATCGTGGAGCATTTATTCCAAATCTGTTTGCAGTGGTTTCATATATTTTCCTTTTTATCCTACGTCGAGAGACGAATTCTGGTGCTATAAATATATATACTCTTCAGCCTACCGATATCTAAAATGAATTTTATTCGATTTTTCTTGCTTCATCTTGTAAGGGATCCAATGTATCTCTTTTGGTATATTGTTCGAAGGATGCAACGGGAATATAAAATAGGTGTTCGTTTTTATAGTATGGAACAACTTTTTTCCCTTTTGAAAAATGAGAGAAAGTCGCTTATACGAATGGGAGATGGAGAGACATATATTATTCATCATGGATCTATAGGGTATGAACCATATTCTTCAAAACTTCGAGATGATTTACTTAAAATCATTAAAGAATATAAGACATCTTCCCGCTATGTACTTTGTCTTCCAGAAATGGATATTAATAAATCAAATAAAGAGCTTATCGAAAAAGATAGATTTCAGTGTTGGTTGCCGCTCAAAGTTCTCTATAGTCAGATTTTTCCGAAAGATGTGATATATGGTGATGCAGTCACATTTTATTATGGAGCATTTCGGACTTTTTTCCCTAAGCTCATACAATGACGCAAGCTTATTATTGTTACAAATAAGGATATCGTAAAAACTCTGAATCAAGATTTTCTTCAGTGAAGCATTTGATATGAAGTAATTATTACTCCTGATACGAATTCCTATATTCATAAATCAGAAGTCATAACAGCAATTCAGTCATATATTCCTGATTCTACCGATCCTAGTATTCTCCTTGTTCTCGCCTGTTGACCTCTCTCAAAAGTACTTGCATATGAATTTTCAAATCAATGAATACAATCTATAGATATAGGTCGTGGTATTGAGTTGATATCATCTCGCTCTGATGGAAATCTTGAATTTTTACTCTAAAATTATGTCTTTCAGAAATATTACACATACTCTTTATGCACTGATTTGGCGAGTGATACTTCCAGAGTTTTTAAAAAACAGTATACTCTATATCATTATCCGTGCTCGTTATGGGGCTACCAAATCTCTTCGGTGACTTTGTGATATCGATCTTCTTGGTGTTCTTTCATGAAAAATATCTTTTGCAGAGTCGGTGATACTCTGATCCAATATCATGATGAGTGGTGGAAATATTACCGTAGGGAAGTATACATATATTGGCTGACAGAGTGATATACTCTCTTCTGATGAAAACCCAATCCAGATAGGAGCATTTTGTTCTATCGCGAGGAATTTCTTTGCTATATCATATTCTCTCCATGATGGATCAAGACTCTCAACTTCAACGAGTATTCATGGACCCATACAGCATGCCGACCATGGCTGACCTATCTCCATAGGTCATGATGTCTGGATTGGTGCCAATGTCACTATTCTTCCAGGTGTCACCATAGGAAATGGTGCTATCATAGGAGCATGATCTATCGTCACAAAAGACGTCCCCCCATATGCCATCGCTGTATGAAACCCAGCAAAAGTCATCAAGTATCGCTTTGATGATGAAACTATAGCAAAACTCCAAAATGAAAAATGGTGGGAAAAGCCGATAGAAGAAATATATGCTCTTCATAAGTCTTTCGGACATAAATTTCCAAATCAATAACAGTATAATATGTACATAATCGATATTCTCAAAAAAAGCCCACTCTTTGTTTTTCATACGGCGTTTCGTTATTGTTTACCAAGTTTTCTCGTATCTCCTTCTTTTTTGAGTGATGCTGATTTTACTGATGCGATCATGCAGGAATGAAAGAGTTTTATACGAATTGGCGATGGTGAGATGGTTATAATGCTCGGGGGAGGGATATTTTATCAGAAGTGAGAAAAGGAATTATCTGATGCTTTTTGGAATATGATAGAGCAATATAGAAAAGAATCTCCTTATATTTTAGGGGTTACAGAAGTAAATTTTCGTCCAAATTCGTACCTGAGAAAAATTTCTCGTTTGCGCATAGCATTACCGATGAAAGTGATGTTTCATTCATATTTCAAAAAAGATATATCCTATGCAGATGCTGCGATGTTTTATAAGAAGAAGCATATTCCACTTCTTCGTGAATTTGCCAGAAAAAAACATGTGTTTATTGTAGCAAATACAGATGTCATATCCGGGCTTCATGTTGATTTCTTTGAAGATATTCTTTCTCTTGGGGCACTTTCTGTTTCTTTCGAAAATGCTTTTTCTGATAAGAACCATATCATGGATGCTATAGGTGAGTTTATCTCTGGAAAAGACACAAAAAATATTCTGCTTTTTTGTTCTTGCTGACCACTTTCGAAGTTTTTGGTATTTGAATATGCAAAAAAGTGAATACAATGAATCGATATCTGACTTGGTATAGAGCTTATTTCTACTCATTTTGATGAGGATTATTCTCATCGTCTCTAATACAATGAATCTTCCAATTTTTGTCATAAACCTCCCGAAAGATACTGATCGTGCTAAAC